>JAGPDK010000009.1 GCA_018057605.1 Kofleriaceae bacterium
ACGTGAAACTCGGCGGGAAGCCAATGGCCATCAGGTTCAGGTTCAAACCTATACCGTAGTGGCACCAAGTAGTGGCCGGCACCGCGTGCCGCCGTTTCGTATCGAAATGCTCGACGCGCGCGCGACCCCTGGTGCCGCTGGGGCCAGCAGCGCGGCGTCATCGGGTAGCGGCGCGCTCGGGTCGGCGGCGGCCGCAGGTGCGCGTACTGAAGTGCTGACCGAAGAAATTTCGCTGGCCGTGGAGCCAGTGCAGGTGAGCAAGAGCAATGCCGAGTTGCGCCCGGCCGCGGGTTCGCTAGCCGTTCATGTCGGTGGGTGGTCGCGTTGGCATTATGCGTTGCTCGGCCTCGGCATCTTGTGGTTGGGGCTTGGCGTGGCGTTGCTGCGGCGCTTACGCGCACGTGACAAAATCGCGCGTAAACGCAGCGCGTACGATACTGCGGTGGCGCGCTTGGTGGCGTTGGAATCTGGCGGGGCACCCGATGGTGTGGCGGTCGATCCGTGGTTCGTCGAACTATCCGGAATTGTCCGTCGTTACCTCGAAGATCGTTACGATATCGCAGCGCCGGAACGCACCACCGAGGAATTCCTCACCGAAGCGGCCAAGGCGGTGGAGTTGACCTCGGAACATCGCGTGCTGCTGAGCGCGTTTTTGGACCGCTGCGATCGCGTTAAGTTTGCAGGTTATCAACCCGACAGTGCCGAATCTTTGGCCACGCTAAAAGCTGCGCGTGGTTTTGTCGAAGATTCGCGCTTGCGCACCGAGGTCGCCGCGTAGGCGAAAAGTCAGATGTTGCATTCGTTTGAATTGGCCGAGCCGGTCCTGCTGATTTTGTTGATTTTGGTGCCAGCCGCGTACGTGTTGGCGTACCTGAGCCGTGGCCGTGTGGTGTATTCTTCGTTGCGCCTATTGCCGGCGCATAGTTCGTCGTGGCGAACGCGGTTAGCGTGGCTGCCCGACGCGTTGGTCGCTGCTGCGGTTGCCGCGATGGTGGTGGCTGCCGCCGGGCCGCGGCGTGGCGAAGAAAACTCGAAGATTCGCCGCGAAGGCATCGCGATTATGTGTGCCATCGATATTTCAGGCTCGATGTTGGCGCTCGATTTGAGCCCGCCTAAAAAAGAACAGACCCGGCTTGATGCTGTTAAAGAAGTGTTCGAGCGTTTTGTGTTGGGAGGCAATGACTTGAGTGGCCGGCCCGATGACGCCATCGGCCTGGTGTCATTTGCCCGCTACGCCGATACGCGCAGCCCTCTAACATTGGATCACGCAAACTTGATTGCGGCTGCCCGGCAGCTGCAACTGGTGTCAGATCGCAGTGAAGATGGCACCGCGATTGGCGCCGGCTTGGCGTTGGGCGTTGAACGGTTACGGTCGTTCAAAGCCAAAAGTAAAGTGTTGGTGTTGCTCACCGATGGGGTGCAGAACTTCGACGAGATCAGTATTGATGCGGCGATTGACGACGCGCGAGCCGGCAAAGTTAAGGTTTACACCATTGGCGCTGGGACCAATGGCATGGCGGCGGTGCGGGTGCCCACCGGCGACGGTGGCTCGCGCTTGATGCAAACCGAAGTGCAAATCGACGAGCAGACCCTAGGCGAAATCGCTGAAAAAACCGGCGGCAAATATTTTCGCGCCACCGACAATGCCTCGCTCAAATCGGTGTACGAGCAAATCAATACGCTCGAGCGCACCACGATCGAAGATACCCAGTTTGTGAATTATCAACAGCTTTTTGCCTCGTTCTTGGCCGCTGGCATGGCGCTGTTAGTGCTTGCCTTGTTGTTGCGTGCGACGGTGTTTCGGAGAGTGCCTTAATGTTTGACGCGTGGACATGGCAAAACCCAGAGCGGGTGCATCTGGTGTGGGCAGCGCTTTTGCTGGTGGGGCTGCTTGGTTATTTGCGCTTGCATAGTCGGGATGCGCTGGCCAGCTTTTTGTCGCCGGTGATGCAGCGTCGGTTGAGTCGCGCTCAGAGCACGGCTCGACACATCGCGTATTTGGCGTTGGTGTTGGCGGCGCTGGTGGTGTGTGTGTTGGCGTTGATGCGCCCGCAAGCACGTGGTGAAACCGAGACGGTCGTGCAATCGAGCGATGCTGCGGATGTGATGTTTGTCCTCGACGTTTCGCGTTCCATGTTGGCCGAAGACGCGGCGCCTAATCGGTTGGTGCGTGCGAAAGCGGAAGTTGCTGAATTGGTAAAAAAATTGCCACGGCATCGGGTTGGCCTGGTGGTATTTGCTGGCCGCGCGGTGCAATTGTGTCCGTTGACGCCCGATCGATCGTTTTTTGATTTGGTGCTCAGTGGTGTTACGCCCAGCAGTGCGGGCCGCGGCGGCACCCGGATCGGTGAAGCTGTCAAAGTTGCGTTGCGATCATTCCCGGCGGGGGTTGGGGCTAAACTTATTGTGTTGATCACCGACGGCGAAGATCAAGAATCGTTTCCGCTTGATGCAGCCAAAGCGGCGCGCGCGGCAGGCGTGAAAATCGTAGCAGTGGGCATCGGTGATGAAAACGGTTCACAAATTGTGATCACCGACCCAGTCACCAACGCCAAAACGCCGATGATGCATGAAGGCACACCGGTTATTTCTAAGCTGGATGGCGAAACGCTGCGAAAAATGGCGTTGGAAACGGAAGGTGCGTACGTGCCGGCAGGCACTGCCGCGTTGGATCTCAACTCTATTATGGAAAGTTATGTTCGCCCGATCGTCGACAATGCCCAAGGCTCGACCCGGGTGATTCCAGTCGAGCGGTTTCCTTTGTTCATCGTAGCTGCGTTGATCTTATTGCTTGCTGCCATGGTGGTGGGTGCAGGCACTTCGCGACCGGAGTCGGTATGAGTATGAAGGCGCTGCGTTCCATGTTGGCGTTGGCGTTTGCCCTGGCGTTTGCCCTGCTGAGCGGCTGCACCCAAAGCCAGCACCGGGCGGGGCGCGAAGAATATAATGCCGGGCTTGCAGCCTTGGCAGCGGGCAATTTGCCCGAGGCTGAAAAACGATTGTTGGCGGCGCGTGATCAATCGATCGGTGATCCTGATTTGATGTTTCGGGCTAACTACAATTTGGGGATTGCCTATTTGCAAGACGGCGATCGTCGGCGCGCTGACAAGGATCCCGACCCCGCCAAAGCCCTGGAGTTGTACGAGCAAGCGATCGGCTGGTTGCGTGCTGCGATCAAAGAGCGCAGCACGACGGGTGGGGCGGAACTCGCCAATGCGCAGGCCAATCTTGTCATCGCGCTGGCCAAGCGCTCGGCGCTCAGCGACGAGTTGCGCAAAGGCGATAAAAAAATCGAACAACGACTCGATGCGGTGATCGCATTGCAACGCGGTATTCTCGACGAGGCCCAGGCGGCGTGGGCGATCGTGAAGACCGAAGGCACACAAAACCCGTTAGCGGGACAAGCCGAACTGACGGCGTTGGCTAATAGCCAGCGCGGCGCTGGTGCCGAAGCTGGCGTGGTGGTGGATATGGCCGCCGATGAAATTGACGAGGTTGGCAAAAAGCCCGAAGACAAACGCAGTCAAGAAGAGCAGGTGCGGTTGCTTATTTTGCGCAACGTAGATTTATATTTGCTCGACGCGCGCGCGCGGATGGCCGAAGCTCGTCGCAAATTTCAGGAACTAAGTTCCGAGCCTGGCTTGGAAAAATCTGAAGCCGCGCTGGTCGCACTCAAGCGGGCACGGGAACAATTTCTTGATCCGATTGCTGTCTTGCGCGCAGTTGGTCAAGACCAACTCGAACTGGTGCGCATCACGGCGCAGTTGGCTCAAGTGGCTGCCGGTCAAAATCGGGTGCAACGCAGCCCGGCCGCAGGCAGCGCTAGCGCGCCGGCGGAATCAGCGATGCAATTACCGGCCTGGTTCGAGCCTAAAGCGTTAGCGCTGCGGCAAGCCGGCTTGCACGAACGGGTTGGTGAAGTGCTCGGCCGATTAACCGCGGCGTTTGAAGCGTACAACAAACAAGTTGCGGCAACAGCGTCGCCGTCAGTGCCGCCAGCGGCAGGTAGTGGCGCGCTTGGTTCTGCTGCGACGCCTGCGCCTGAGCCGGCGCCAGCAGTTGACGCGGCATCGATCCCAGATCCAAAACAAGTAAAACTGATGGCCGGGATTGGCCGAGCGTTGCCAATGGTGCAAGCGGCACAAGCCGCGATGGTTGACGCGAAAAATGCGTTAGGTGAGGCCAAACACACCATCGCGCAAGTCGCCCAGACGGAAGCGCTGCGGCAGATCGCCCGGGCCGTCGAAGAATTCTCCGACTTACGTGGCTTAATCGAGGTTGCCCACGGTGAACAAAGCGCAGTGGTGACACTGCTAGGGCCTGAGGCCGTCAATATTTCAGCGCAGGAGCGCGGTGTGCAGACTCGCGACGGCCTGCGAAAAAATATCGATCGCAGCAAACGCATGACGAGCCTCATCGGCGAGGAGCTCGGTGATGCGCTGCGCCAGATCGAACAAGCTGCGGCCCAGGCGCAAGCGCCCCAAGGCGCAGCAGGCCCAGCGAACGGCACTGGTGCTGGCTCGGGTGCGCCCGATCCTGCCGCGGCTGCAACGGCTGCTGCTGCGCAACGCGAGCAAACTCAAAAACTTTACGCCCAAGCCGAACTGCTGCGTGGCGAAATCGAAAAATTGTTGATTCAAACCCAGCGCGAACTTGAAAGTGGCAAAGATCCAACGAGCACTGCCAAGGTGACGTTAGAAAAAATCGCTGAGCTCCGTCGGTTGTTCTTTTCTGTTATTGAACATCTCAAAGAGCTCATTGCCACCCAAGGTGAAACTCGTGATCAAACCGTGGCAGCGGGTGGCAAAGATGAAGTTGGCCGTGCCGCGGTCGTGCCGGGCATCGTGCCACGACAACAACAACACATCGCGATGGCCCAAGGCATCGGCGAAGTGCTTGCCAAACAAGCCGATCAGGCGGAGCCCGGGCAGGGTGGCGGCACCGGTGGCCCCGGTAAGAAGCAATTGACCGAAGCGGCCGAAGAAGTTCGGCAGGCCAGCACCGCGATGACCGAGGTTGTTGGCAAATTACAAAAAGTAGTAGTGCCAAGCACGATCAGTCGCGATTTTGAACCGATTAGTACGGGGCAAGGCAAGGCACTGGAGCATTTACAAAAGGCGCTGGCGTTGCTGGAGCCACCGAAACAACAAAATCAAGATCAGCAGGACCAAAAGGACCAAAAGGACCAGCAGGATCCCAAAGATTCGAAGGATCAAAAAGACGCCAAGGATTCGAAGGACCAAAAAGATTCCGAGGAATCCAAAGCGCCGCCGCAAAACGGCACGGCTGGTCAACGCGCCCGCGATGATGAAGCCAAACGACAACGCAAACGCCAGGAGCAGCAGTCGCGTGAAGCGCCGGTTGAGAAGGATTGGTAGCGATGACCGGATTGATACAAACGTGGCTTGCGCGACTCGCCACACTAGCACTGGTGCTGTGCGGCGCCGCGGGCCTGGCGGCTGCGGCACCCGCTGCGGAATTGAGTGTCGACGGCCGCGCCAATGTTGGCATGCCATTTGGGATTCGTTTGACCGTCGATGGTTTCGACGAAGCGCCTGCGCCAAAGTTTCCGCCGCTGTCGATTCCAGGCGCAAAAGTTGTTGAAAATGGCATTGAGCCGAGTGTTTCGCGCAGCATTCAGATTTTTAACGGACAACGCCAGATTTCGACCACGGTGCGCTGGGTGCTGAGTTGGCGCGTCGTCGCAGATCGTGAAGGTGCGTTGACTATTCCGGCGATCACCGTCGAGCAAGGCAGCAAACGCGCAACCGCCAAGGGCGGCGACTTGCGGGTTGAGACGGTGCCGACCACCGACGACATGAAGCTTGAAATAACGTTGCCCAATCGGGCGATCTGGGTCGGCGAGGCCGTGCCGGTTGAAATTACGTGGTTGTTACGTCGCGACGTATCGGAACAAAATTTTGTGGTGCCGTTGTTGGCCATGCCCGACGATTTTGTGGTGTCGGCGCCACCGGCGACCGACCCGCGTAAGTCGTTGCCGTTTAGCACGGGGCGAAGCGAAATCCGTTTGCCGTTTGTGCAAGATGATACCGAAGTCGCAGGCGGCAAATACTCGCGCTTGCGGTTCACCTTTCTGATGGCGCCACGCCGAGCCGGCAAAATCGCGGTGCCGGCGTCATCGGTGATGGCCGAGATGGCGTTTGGTCGGGCCGATATTTTTGGCAATGCGCCGACCCGGTTGTTTCGCGCAACTGATGTCGCGCGGATGCTCGAAGTTAAAGACCTGCCGCAAGCTAATCGGCCGCGTTCTTACGCCGGGGCGGTTGGTTCGGCGTTTTCCATTGCCGTCACAACGTCGCGTTCGGTGGTGCAGCAAGGCGAACCGCTGGAACTGGCCGTGACCATCAAAAGTGATCAGCGGCTCGACGCCTTGTCGCTTGGAAATCTTGCGGGTGCCGGTGACGGTGGCCTGCCGCCGGACATCTTTACGGTGCCAAGCGAAGCGCCACCCGGTGAATTGTCCGACGATGGCAAAACCAAAGTATTCCGGCTGTCCGTCCAAGTCCTCGGTGTAACCAATCAATTGCCAGCGCTTGCGTTTTCGTACTTCGATCCAAGCAAAGCTGCGTATCAAACAATTCACAGTGAACCAATTGCCTTGTCGGTAACCGGCGCTGCGGTGGTATCGGCTAGCGACGTGGTGACCGGCAAGCCGGCTTCGACATTGCCCGGCAACGGGGTGAAAAATCCGGCGGCCAGTGGCCCGCTGTCGCTGGTTGGGGCCGATCTTGCGTTGTCAACCGGCAACCGTACCGCAACCAAGTTACCTAACACGGTGTTGTGGGGCGTGATGGTGTTGCTGTATCTGTTGCCGCTAACGAATTTGCTCATTCGCCGGCAACGGCGAGCGTGGGCCGGGGCGCGGCAAGAAGCCGGGGAAGTACGGCAAGCCCGCACGCTCGTTGCAACTGAATTAGCACGCGCCAACACCGCGCCGGCCCGTGAAGTTGCCGGCGGTTTGGTAACGGGGCTGCGCGCGTTGGCCAAACTTTGTGATCGCGAAGCCGACGCCCGGGCACTCATTGAACAGGTCGAAAATGAAAGTTTTTCGCCGGCCGCAGCGCAATCGCCGTTATCACGGCAGGTTGTGACCCAAGTGCAAACTGCGATTGCAGCTTGGCGGGCGACCACAAAAAAGCGCAGCCAGCCCAACGCCTCGGTGGTTGGGCTGCTGCTGGCATTTGCCACTGCATCGATGCTGGGCACCGGCGACGTCCGCGCGCAACCGGCCCCTGACGCGGGCCAAGCGCTGGCGTCGGGCCGCATGGAGTACCAAGCCGCCATGGCACAAGGTGATGCGACCTTCCGGCAGCAGGCATTTGCCCGCGCCGCGACGCAGTTGGCGATCGCGAGCCATGGCAGCAAGTCGGCCGATGTGTTGACGGATTGGGGCAACGCAGCATTGGGCGCCGGTGATATTGCCACCGCTACGTTGGCGTACCGCCGCGCGCTCGCGTTCGACGGAACCAACTCACGCGCCAAGCAGAATTTAACCTGGTTGCGTAGTCAGCAGCCTGCCGCGATGCGCATCCGTGTTGCCGGTGCCACTGACACATTGTTGTTTTTTCATGGTTGGCCGTCCATGCGCAAGTTGTTGCTCGGCGCCGGCGCGTTCGCGATCGCAATTTTACTACTAACGCCGTGGGGCCATGGGCGTCGGCGTGGGCTGTGGGCGGCGGCGATTATTCCGGGCTTGGTCTGGGCCGCCATGCTGTTGTCGGTGGTGTTGGCACGGGCGCCGACCGACGATGCGGTGCTGCTCGATAGCGTCATTCTGCGGGCTGCCGATAATCCTGGCGCACCGGCCGCGCTGGTTGAGCCGTTACCGCGCGGTATTGAGGTGGTAATCGACAGCGTCCGGGATGGTTGGGTGCGGATTCGCACGGCGAGCGGCACCCAGGGGTGGGTCCCCGCTGGCACGGTCGAACGCGTGTTGTCCCAAGCGAAACCGTAGTAGGCTAGCAACGTGCGCTGGTTGTCTAACGTCGTGACTGCGACAATCCTCGTGGGCGGCGTGGCTGGTGTGGGCGTGTTCGCGCAGCGCAAAATGGCTAAGCCCCAGAGCCGCGCCACGTTTCGCACCTATGTTCTGTTTCGTGATGGTTCTAAAATTGCGTTGGGCACGCCGGTCGTGATTGCCGGGGTCAACGTTGGCCAGGTCGACAAAGTTGCACTCGAAGGCAACATGGCCCGCATTGATCTTCGAATTAACGCGCATGTGCAATTGCCTGTTGATTCGTGGGCCACCCGCCGTGCTGATTCATTGTTTGGCGATGCCTACGTTGAAATTATTCCGGGCGGCCAGACTGATGGCGTTGCGGCCGGCGCGGGCCAGATGCTGCGGTCCGGCCAGCCGATCACGCGGGTCGTCGAAGGCGCATCGACAGACACGTTGTTGCGCGGCATGGAACGCGCGTTGCCTCGGGTCAATCGTGCGCTGCAGGTTTTTGACGACGCGACCCAAGCCGGTCGCAAATCGGTGTCTGGAACCTACGAAGAGAATTTTACGAGTGTTTTGGAGTGGCTGGACAAAGACCACGTTGAACGGCCCATCGCACGCCTGGCTGAAGCGATGCGTTCGCTTGATGATATGACTGTGCGGGCGGAGCGCGCGCTAGCCGGTGGCGACGCCGCGGTGTTGGCCTCGCTCGATCGTATCGACAACGCAATTACGCAAAGCCGTACGACGATGCGCGATGCGCAGCAACAAGTGATCAGTTCACTGTCATCGGCGCGGGATGAAGTTGCACGGCTCGATCCCGTGATCGCAGACGTCGCGGAAGCGTTGGGGGCGGCGGAGTCGCCTGCCGCCACCGCCGGGCCTCGCGTTGGTGGCCCCGCGCTCGGTCGCCTGCAGACATTGCTTGATGACCCGGCGAGTTTTGACACTATCGCCGATGCTACCGGCGAGGCTGCGGAGACAGTGCGTTCGGCAACAAGTTTGCGCAGTGTGGTGGGGTTGCGCACCGAATATAACGTCCTCGCAGGTGCTACGCGCGTAGTGTCCAGTGCGCGAATTGCCGCACGCAATGACAAGTTTTACCTGGTCGAAGGCACGTTAAGGCCCCAAGGATCGTCGACGGCTGCGCTGGCGCAAGACGGGAATGGGGGCTGGGTCAAAACTGCGCTCGTCGAAGATTCGTATGTACTAACTGCGCAGTTGGGTAAGCGCTACGGCCGGTTTGCAGTGCGTGGTGGCCTCAAAGAATCGGGTGTCGGCGTCGGGCTTGACGCGGTGGTGGGCAACGAACGGCTGACATTTTCCGCCGATATTTTTGAATCCAATTTTGCGACGACACCTAACGTGAGATTAAGCGCGACATTAGCGTTGGTGAATTCATTCTATCTACTCGCGGGGGTTGATGCGGCGTTTACGCCCGTGCGCAGTTTCCCAATCAGTGATTGGTCGAACAATGCGCGACCAGGTAAATTAGCGTCGCTGCGCTATGGTCGCGATGTATTCGTGGGCGGCATGTTGCGCTTTACCGACGAGGATTTGTTGTCGCTGCTAACATTCTACGGCTCACTGGTGCTTGGCGTCTTGTAACGATCCGAGCCACCCCGGCCGGTCCGCGGCTGCGCCGTGCTACATCGTTTTATTGGAATGTGGGCAAAGCTGGCCGGCCTCAAGCCGGCGGCTGGCCAACACGTACTGCAGGCTTGCGGTAGCATTGACGAGCCCGATCACAATTTTGTTGCTGGCAATTGGACTGGTTCGAAAATGCCCGCACGACAGCCCGATTCCACCTGGTTCAACCGACGTGCTAAGTCCCGTCAATTTGCGCGTGATGCTTATTTTTCCGGTAAATGGCACCGTCGACGGAATGACACACGCGGCTGGCGAGGTGCGAGGATCTGCGATCTGCTGCGCTCCGAGATAAGTCGAACCGGCTAACGCAAACGAACTGCTTACGTCGAGGGCATACGCTCCCCCAAAGAGCGCACGCTCGACAGTCGCCAGTTGCTCATAGGATAGCGACACCCCTGCGAAGAATTCACCGAGTGCTTGCGGTGCAAACGTGCCCACGACGGCGACATCGTCAGCAGCAACCGGGAAATTGAACTGTACAATCCCCGGTTTGGTGGTGGTGGTAGTTGTTAGAACAAGTGCGCCTGATGTTAAGCCGCTGGTTGCCCCTGTGTCGGCAATCCAACGGGGGTCGAGATCGTTGGCGCGGTCGGTAAATCCGTCGAACAAAACCAAGCAGTCGCCGCTGATCGTTCTTTGTGGATCGCAATCGTCGGGCAGGCCGTCCTGATCTTGGTCGGCGGTATCGCCGCTGATCGGACAAGGATCGTCGACGTTTGCGATGCCGTCATGATCAAAGTCGCCGGCCGCGAAATAATGCACTGGCACTGCTTCGGAAAAAACCAAGTGGCACCCTGGTAGTCCAACCCAAACCAGCAGTGGAATCCCTAGGCGCACCGCGTGACCTTACTGTGGTTGGTCGTAGAAGTACACCGTGCCTCACGTTGACGGCTGGCGTTGTCACGTCGCCGACGTTTGGCGGCACAGTGCTCAACTCGCTGCGGTGGTTCAGCTCGATGATGCGCGCGTCGGTACGTTGGCCGTTCTCCCTTGGCGCAGCGTGGCTCCACATGCTGGCGTGATCGCGAAGGCTTGCAACCAAGGCAACTGTCGGTGGCGCAGCTGAGCGGTTGTAGTCGAACGCGCGAGGTGCAACACAATTACGACCCGCACCCACAGCGCATTGCCGCTGTGCACCCAGGTGTTGCTGGTGGCACCGGTAACAGCCATGCGAATGGACGTGGCCTGCGTACATGCGCACGCGCGCTCCGCCGGTGGCGGCCCGGGTTGTCCACAACGCAGCCCACGCTGGCACACCATTACCTACATCATCGAATCCACATGTCGCGCTGATTGAGTGGGACTGTTTGCAGTGGTGTGTGTGGGCACCAGCCGGATAAGGTTGCGTAACCAGCTGAAATTAAAAGACCTCGACTTGGCACTGGTCTTGTAATAACCAAAGTATGTGGAAATTCGCCAGCCTCGTTGTTGTGAGTGTGCTGGCGTTCGCGGCTTGTACCGAAGCACCGCAGCTAAGCTCGACCGCCGGGCTGACGTTTGACGAATTCAAAGCCCAGACCTACAAAGAGCCATGGGCGGGCGGGGTTTACGTCGTGGGTGGCGACCAGCCGTACGCCACAGAGCAACGGCTGCGCGAACTTTGGCAAGCCTCGGGCGGTGGCGCACTCTCGGTGTTCACCAACGGTGGCGTCGACATGAAATGGGATGCCAGCCAACGGCTCAATCTTACGTACTGTGTGAGTACGCGGTTTGGCGCTAATAAAGCTGCGGTCGAACAGGCGATCCTCGAAGCGACCGAAAATGGCTGGGAGAAATTCGCCGACGTGAAATTTGTCCATGTTGCGGCACAAGACGCAAATTGCACGGCAACCAACAACGCGGTGTTGTTCGATATCAATCCCGTCAACGCCAATGGCCAATATCTGGCTCGCGCGTTTTTCCCAAATGACGCACGCAATGTCCGTAATGTGCTGGTCGACAATTCGTCGTTCACCGGCGGTGGCGGCGACGTGCCACTCAAGAACATCATCGCGCACGAATTTGGTCACATCCTGGGCTTTCGCCACGAACATATTCGGCCGGAATCAAACGCTGATGAATGCGTCGAAGATAATAACTATCGCCCGTTGACGTCATACGACGCCGCATCCGTCATGCACTACCCGCAGTGCAACGGTACCTCGGCCGATTTATCGTTTACCCAGCGCGACAAAGATGGCGTCGCCTTGTTGTACGGCGCGCCCGGCACCGGCGGCCCCCCGGGTGGCAGCAACGTTGCCCCAATGGCGCAGATCAACTTCCCGCAAGATGGCGCCACTGTAGCTGCAGCGTTTACCGTGACCGCGCAAGTTGTCGACGATGACTTGCAAGACGTTGAGCTGTTTGTCGACGGCGAATCGGTGGCCGTCAAAGCCACCGGGCCGTTTACTTTCAAGGTGTCTGGCTTGACCACCGGCGAACACACGCTTGACCTCAATGCGACCGATTCCGAAGGCCAAGTCACCAGCCGTACCGTTACCATCACCGTTGACCCGTCCGGGCCCTCGGGTGGTAATGGTGGCGGCCTGCAGGGCGGCGAAATCCAAGGCGGCTGCGCTGCATCGCACTCGTCGCCTGGCGCTGGGCTGGCACTGCTTGCCTGCGTGGTTGGCCTCGTCGGTCGCCGTCGCCGCGCTGCATAGTTACCGGTTAGCCTCCACCACCGAAAAACCACAACAAAGCCGACCCTAGGGTCGGCTTTGTTGTGTCGCGATCTGGAGCGGGAAAAGAATCGAGTATCCGTCACTGGAGCGCGACACTTCACTTTTCGCAAAGTGCTGAACGGCTACCAGAACTTCCATCATGGCTTGGTCGAAGCTGGTGCAATCCGGGAACGCGCCAAAGCGAAATTGCTGATGGCGTTGTTTTCTAGGAGCGCGCCTCCCTTCGCAACTTTGGCCCATTGATCGGGTGTTAGCGTCACCTTGCTTAGGACCCATTGAAGTGCCGTCGCTGTGAGCGTTGGATCCGCTTTTGTGCTGAACAACAGATCAATGGCCTGCGAAAATAGTTCGGGATTGTTCTCTGCCGCAGCTCGTTTGAAGATGTCTCGACAACAATCGGCGTCCTTTTTTGACAGAGCCTCGTTAAGCTGAGCCAGCAGAGGTGTTTCATTGCGATATCGTTCTTCTTCTGCGCGTTTAATGGCGAGTTCTTGCTCACATTTTTCGTGTTGTCGATCTCGAAGCGCGAGGTAGTAGTCGCCGAACCCGTCCTCGACGGCGTAATCGTCTGCGACAACACGCGCTGCGTATTCCTCCGCCCACTGCAAGATTGAGTTGGCGATGAGATGCAATGGCGGCGCGTCTTTTCCACACGTGAATACATGTCCAGAAACACTGCTTACAACTATGAGGTCAGAATCTCGACCTGCGAATGGTATCCAGTGATTTGATTTCGCTTCAGTCGGCGCAATACCGGCCTCGCTCCAATCATCGGGTGATTCCCGCAGATCCTCAACGAACATCAATACTGTCTCCAGCTCACTTATTGCGCGCTGCGTATCAAACAGATCAAGATGGTCAACAAAGCCGTTGAGTTCTTCGTGCTGACCATTGTGAATTCTCCACAGATCGCGCAGGTCACCTGGAATAGGGAACCCAAATTCAGCTTCAACCTCGTCTAGTAGTTCCAGCGTCGCGCCAGGTGCGAGGTTCTCCACAAGTAGTGAAGCGCCGTGCTCAAGCATCCACGTTTTAATGCTGTCGATTGCATTGGCAAGCTGCACATTGCGAGGCATGATATTCGAGTATCACAATTTGATATCGCTTTCTATTCGCGGCATCGCGCGGTTCTCAACTTGTCGCGGTAGTCCGCGCAGCCTTGCACCATCGCGGCGCGTTCCGGGAGTTTGTGCACCTGTGCGTAAGTGTTATTGAGTGGCCCCCGCACGTTGAGAGAGAGCTGGAGTTCTTAACAGCGCGTATGGATATTTCAGTTCTTCCTCACACATGGTCCGAAATGAGGCGCGAAAGCCGTGCGGAGTATGCTTGTCACTACCAATTCCCATAGCGCACAGCGCGACGTTTGAGGTGTTTTTCAAGAGCGCGCGCTGGCTGTTGCGGGATGGCAACAGAAAGATCGTTTGCCCAGCGACATGTTGCAACGATCGCAAGATGACAATCGCCTGTAATGCCAGCAGAGCGAAACAATCGATCGCTTGCCAAGAGTTGGAAACACTCGACGCTCCGAATGACCAGGCCATCTTTTCCCCATGCACGATAAATTCGTAGGCCTGGTTTGAGTGCGCCGCTGTCTTTGACGGCAAAACCTTGGCCTAGTGGCGCAGCGGCGTTTGCTGAGTATCTGCAGTCGCGCGAGATTTCGGCATATACTTAACTGCCGCTGGAAGTTGTTGTTTTCTGTTGTAGCAAGTTGTCGTTGACAACGAGCTGTATCAGGTACAACCACTTGGAACTGCTAGACTATCTCAGCGTTCTTTGCACGTCTTTGAATTTCAATCTGGAGCGGGAAAAGGGATTCGAACCCTCGACGTCAACCTTGGCAAGGTTGCACTCTACCACTGAGTTATTCCCGCAGAATGGAGCGAGAAGGTTTCTACTAGCGCAGGGGGGGAGATGTCAAGCGGGTTTGTGCGCACGAATTGCAGAACATGAAAATGGGGCATCTGCTGGCTCTCGCTTTGCTCTCGGTGTTACTTTGCCGCGCATGAACATTCGTACGGACGTTGTGGCGCTTGTCGTTGGCGCAACCGTGGCATTGGGCATTGCTGGGTGTAAATCCAATCCGGCTGGCAAGGTGCCTGCCGATCTATCAATCCTTCAATATAATTCGCCCGATATTGCGGAGATCACCGGCATTGAGCCGCCGGAAGATGTCGAACCGGCCGACACGGAGTCTAGCGAACCAGCCGATGAACCTGCGCCGGCTCCAGTGCCACCGGTTGCACCGCCGGTGACGCCGGCCAAAACGCCTGCGGTGACCCCGGCCAAAACGCCTGCGGTGACGCCAGCTAAAACGCCTGCGGCGACGCCGGCCAAAACGCCTGCGGTGACGCCGGCCAAAACGCCTGCGGTGACGCCGGCCAAAACGCCTGCGGTGACGCCGGCGAAGCCTGCCGCAGCGACGCCCGCGGCATCCAAAACCGCAGTACCAGCCACGAAGGTCAACTAACCATGTGCGGAATCGTTGGCTATATTGGCAATCGTGAAGCCACGCCGATCTTGGTGAATGGTCTCCGCAAGCTGGAGTATCGCGGCTACGACTCGGCCGGCGTCTCGGTGTGGAATGACGGCGTATCGCGCGTTGTACGCTGCCGCGGCAAACTTGCTGGGCTCGAAGCTAAATTGGTTAAAGAGCCAGCGCCAGGGCACATTGGCATCGGGCACACCCGTTGGGCCACCCATGGTCGACCTTCCGATGAAAACTCGCATCCGCATAAGGTCGGTTCGATTTCGGTCATTCACAATGGCATCATCGAAAACCACTTGGCCCTGCGCAATGAATTGATCTCCGCTGGCGCGGTGTTTGCGTCGGAAACCGATACCGAAATTTTCGCACATTTGGTTGATCGCGCGTTGAGCGGCGGCGCGGCCGATCTCACCAGCGCGGTGCGTACGGCACTTGCGCGTGTGCATGGCGCATTTGCATTTGTGGTGATGAACGACAAAGATCCAAGCACGTTGGTCGCGGCCAAGAACGCATCGCCACTGGTAATTGGCATTGGCGAAGGCGAAAATTTTGTCGCCTCGGATGTCACTGCCATTTTGAGCGAAACCCGCAAGGTGATCTTCATTGATGAAGGCGATCTGGTTACGGTCAGCAAAGACAAAGTCACTATCACTGACTTCGACGGCAAGCCACGGCACCGCGAAGTCAAGACGATTACCTGGTCGGCTACCCAAGCTGAAAAGGGCGGCTTTAAGCATTACATGCTCAAGGAAATTCACGAGCAGCCTCGCTCGGTCGCCGACACCTTGGTCGGTCGAGTCGGCTTAGAGCAAGATGACATCAATTTTGACGGGCTGGACCTCGACGTCAAAAACATCAAGCGCATCGTCTTTGTCGCGTGTGGCACCTCGTTTCATGCGTCGATGGTTGGCGAGTACATGATCGAAGCATTGGCGCGCATTCCGGTCGAGTGCGAAGTGGCGTCGGAGTTTCGCTATCGCGATCCCATCATCGGGCCCGGCGATCTCGTGGTTGCGGTGAGCCAATCCGGCGAAACCGCTGACACCATGGCCGCGGTCCGTGAAGCGAAAAGCAAAGGGGCAAAAATTCTGGCGATTTCCAACGTGTTGGAAAGCTCGATTCCACGCTTGGCTGACTATGCGTTTTACACCCATGCTGGCCCTGAAATCGGCGTGGCGTCGACCAAAGCGTTCACTACGCAGCTTGTGGCAATGGCGATGTTTGCCATTTACTTGGGGCGTCGCAACGGCAAATTATCGCCGGCCCGCGCCAAAGAACTGTTAGCCGAATTGTTGGCCTTGCCGGCCAAGATGCGCGATGTAGTTGAACATGGCGCTCAGATTCAAGCCCTGGCCCGTCGGTATGGTGGGGCGGTTGGATTTTTGTTTTTGGGCCGTGGTGCGCAGCATCCGATCGCCCTCGAAGGTGCGCTCAAGCTCAAAGAAATTTCTTACATTCACGCCGAAGGTTATTCGGCGGGCGAAATGAAACATGGGCCGATCGCGTTGATCGACGATAAATTGCCAGTCGTTGTGTTGGTGCCTAAAGGCCCAAACTACGACAAGGTCATGTCGAATCTGGCCGAAGTTCGCGCTCGCCAAGGTCGCGTGCTGGCGATTGCCACCCGTGGCGACAATGAAATTGGCAGCAACTGCGACGATGTAATTTTGGTGCCCGATACCGCGGTTGAGCTGCAGCCGATTCTTACCGTGTTGCCGCTGCAAATGTTGTCGTATTACGTTGCTGACTTCAAAGGCACCGATATCGATCAGCCGCGCAATCTCGCCAAGTCTGTTACCGTCGAGTAAGCCGGCATGGCCAAGCCAACACGCCGCGCCGGCAAGCCGCTGCCTGCCGCCGGCTTAACTCACTTTAATGCGGCAGGGCAGGCCCACATGGTTGCGGTTTCGGCCAAACCTGAAACGGCGCGTGTTGCGATTGCGCAATCGCGGATCACGATGGCGCGTGCCACCGCGAAAGCCATTGCCGCCGGCAAGATCGGCAAAGGCGATGTGCTTGCGGTCGCCCGCCTGGCTGCCATCGGCGCGACCAAGCGCACGGCCGAACTGATTCCTTTGTGTCATCCGCTGCGGATTACCGGCGTTGACGTAGTTTTGACGGTGGATGCGACCGGGGTAAACATTGAGGTTACGGTGCAGGCCTTTGATCGCACGGGGGTTGAGATGGAAGCCTTAACCGCGGCGGCGGTTGCGGCGCTTACAATTTACGATATGTGCAAAGCGATTGATCGTGGCATGGAGATGGGGCCGACCCGGTTGCAGGAAAAGCAGGGCGGCCGCTCGGGGCCCTGGCGCCGCACGCTGCCATAGCGCGGTATTGCGCGGTTTCGTGTGGCCGCTGCCGTTGGCGCCGCGGCCTGCGACGTCTAGGCGGCATCACCTGCTAGCAGCAGTCAGCATCCAGGCTATCGTATTTGGTTTGCATTGCGCCTTCGCTGGTTCAAGCTGCGGCTATGAAGCAACACCGTCGTCGCGTCGCCCGATTTGCGTTGACAATACCCGCGTTGTTGGGCTCGGTAGTGGGCACCTTGCTGGTCACCGTTCCGCTGGCGCGTGCGGCCGACAATATTGGCGGCGCAAATGGCGCACCAACGCCGGTGTTGCAAGATGGGCCAATCGAAATTCTCGGTGGCACGGCGACCGCCATTGGTGATTACAAAACCGTGGTGGGCTTGCGCATCGGTGGTGGTCTGTGCACGGGCACGTTGATCGACAAAGAGTGGGTGCTCACGGCCGCGCACTGCATTACCCCGGCGTTGGTGGGTCTAGGTTCACAAGCCCAAGTCACGGCGCAGATCCAAGTGGTGCTTGATTCGATTGATCTGTTGCGCAGCGGCGGCCGCGTGGTGATGGCGAAAAAAACTATTCCGCATCCCGGTTTCAGCGCGAACAATCTGGGCACTCACGATATTGGCCTTATTCAACTTGCGACACCGATTACCGATCGCTCGCCGACTACGGTGAACCTCGACGGCGCGCGGTCGCCTGTTGGCATTAGCTCTTTCATGGTGGGCTACGGTATTTCGCAAGTTGGCAACCAAGGTTCATCCGGCAAACAGTTTGTGCTTAAAAATCGGACCTCGGTGTCGTGCACCGCGTTTGGTGAAAGCGACGCCAATGTTATGTGCTTCACCCAAGGCGATGGCAAAGGCAAATGCCAAGGTGATTCGGGCGGTCCAACCTTCGCTGAGATCGGTGGCAAAACTATGGTCATCGGCGTGACCTCGTTCGGTGACCAAAACTGCCAACAGCTTGGTGTTGATACCCGGCCCGAAGCTGAAAAAGCGTTTTTGGTTGAGAATATGGGGGCTGCCATTGAATGCGTGGCCGACGGTGCATGCGTTGCATCCTGTGGCACCGGCGGCGCGCCCGTGGATCCTGATTGCCCAACCTGTGCCAAAGATGAAGATTGCGGCGATGCTGAGATTTGTCAGGCAAACTTCTGCCAGCCGGAGCCGTTTTCGCCCGGTGGTGTAGGCGCTGCATGTACGAACAATACAGAATGTGTTTCGGCACAATGTGGCCAAGTCGGCGAAGATCGGCGCTGTGTGAGCGCCTGTACTGTGGGGGCCAGCGAATGTCCGTCAGGCTTTGATTGTTTGTCGGTGGGGGCCTCAGGTGGCGCGTGTTGGCCGGCCGCGTCGTCGTCGGGCGGCTGTTGTTCGGTGGGCACCGCGCCGCAAGATGTCGCGCCGCTCGCGTTACTGGTTGGCTCGGTATTGTTGTTTGGTGGCCGTCGTCGCAAGCAGGCGTAGGCCAGCGCAACGATCCGCAACGTCTCTGCGGAAATTCAGCGCGCGCGCAGCTCAAATACCAACAATTCGCCGAGCGTATCGTGTTCGCGGCGGCCACATGGCTGCATGCCGAGCCTGCGAATGACGCCTAACGACGCTGAGTGCCAGGGAAACGTGGTCGCTTGTACCGCGACAATGCCAGGCTGTTGCAACGCCCAGCGCACACAGGCGGCGGTGGCTTCGGCGGCCAGGCCTTGGCCGCGTGAGTCCTGCTCGACGCCGTAGCCAACTTCAGCGATGCCATCGGCCGGATAGCCGTGAAAAATAATGCTGCCGACGATGCGCGGCGTGACGCTGCTGGCATCGCGCCGGCGCCGTTCGATAACCAACGAATCGCCCCACAATCGAATGTCCGGTGCGGTTCGGACTGCTGCCATCGAAACCGGAAAGGCGCGGGCGATTAGGTCTTCGTTGGGCCAGTCGTCGGGGAACGCCGCACCAGCCAAGCGTTCCGCCGTTGCGCGGTCATGCGCCATTACCGCTTCGAGAATGTCGAGCGTAATCGGAATGAGCTCCAACCGTGGCGTCGTTAGCTGCGGCACACCAGCCTCACAGCCCGTAGCCTATCGTCAATAATGTGGCGATGGTGGTCGGTCCGGTTCCAATCAGCCCAAACCGTGCATCGAGCGACAACAGCACGCCCTTGAGCACGTAGCGGTCAACGCCAAGGGTGGCAAACCCGCCTGACCACAACCGTTGGTTATCGGGCTGAATCGGTTGGTTGGCTCGCAACAATGCAACGCCCACCCCGCCGGTGAGGTACGTCCCACTACGGCTCGTTGGGGCAAAGCGTGCGCGCAATGACAGATCGATTTGAAACAGGCGCAAATCTGCGGAAACCCGCGCCGCGGTGGCGTCGGTGAGCAGGTTTTGATATTGGAACAGCGACGACCACCGCACACTCCACCCGAGGCGTTGGTCGGCGCGCATCGGCTGCACGGCGGCGGAAAATCCCCAGGCAAAGCCAATACCCAGTGGCGCGGCCGACGGCCCCGCGCCGGCCACGATTCCTAACGTGGCCCCGATGGTGGTGGACGGCAAGCGATCGGTTTCGGCATGGGCTTGGGGCGTTAGCGTCAACGCTGCAAGTTCCAATGCTGCAAGTCCGATGCACCGGGCAACGTTGCGATGCACGACTGTTAGAACTTCGACGTGGTGGCTAAGAATGTCATTTTATCGTTGGTGGCGCGTAGCCGCCGCGACAAGGTGCGAACCCAGTTCCACAGTAGTTCATAGGCAAGATCGCGGTCGACAAACAGCAGGTCTTCCAGGTCGCGCCGCGCGACGACAAACAACCGGCAGCGTTCGTGACACAACACCGTGGCAGACCGCGTGGCATCGTCGATCAGTGACATTTCGCCAAAGTACGCACCCGGGCGCAGCACGGCGAGCGCTTCTTCGCCCATGCCTGGCACAACGCGGGAAATCCGCACGGCCCCTTCAAGCACCAAGTAAAATTTATCGCCAGGATCGCCTTCATTGAAAATAGCGACGTTGGTTTTGAATTGTTCTTCGGTGCCAATATCGACCACGCGTTTGAGATGCGCCGCGGGTAACCCGCTGAACAGATCAATTTGCGCCAAGATCTCGGTGGTGGTCTTGCCCGCAAGGTCGAGGATCGGCGGCTTGTCGTCGTCAGACATAGCTAACGGTCCCACAGGCTGGGCAGGGCCGCAACTATGCGGTGGCCTGGCGATCCGAAAATGCAAAAACGGCCCAATGGCCGTTTGCATCAACTCGCGCGTTAACCCGGAGCTGCGCCAAGCTACCAACCGAACGTAAGTACGTCGGTAGGTCGACGGTTGTTGATTGTTAGATTTTGCCGAGCAGAAGGAACGCGATGATCAACGAGTAAATGACCAGCGATTCGATCAGCGCAAGGCCAAGAATCATTGGGCCGCGGATTTTGTCGGCGGCGCCTGGGTTCCGAGCGATGCCATCGAGGGCGGTTGCTGCTGCGCGGCCTTGGGCAAGTGCGCCACCAAGCGCTGCGATGCCAAGGCCGATGCCTGCGGCAAAGGCGTACCAACCGCTTTGGCTGGCTTTAACGGCTGCGGTGTCTGCTCCTTGCGCGAAGGCAAGGTTCGAGAAACCGACAACAACAAACATGGTGACCATCGAGAGCAGAACTTTGATTTGGGTTTTCATCTTATATCTCCTGCGGATTCTACAAATAGGTTGCGCGAGGCGAGGGACTCTTAACGTAGTTTGCATGCTCGGTAAAGGCCTCGGAGGTTCAAAAAACCGATGTTTCTTCGACGACATGGGCCATGGTACGAACAAACCGATCAGATCCCAGTTTTGACTCGTCGTCCCAGCCCTGCGACCACCTCGCGGCCAGTGTCCGACTCGCCTGTGTGCGCTGCAGTCTTGCTAACACCCGAGTGCCGCAATTTTGCTAACAGCCGAGGCACGCGGCTGGCAAGGCGGCGTGAGAACCGGACCGCAGCGCACTGCCTGTGCGTGAGGACCGGAAGCGGAACGCCAACGCCGCCCGATGCGGTGGATCGGCCGTTAGGCTAATGCTCTTCGTGTTCAACGGCCATGGAGAGATACACCATCGTTAGCGTGCAAAACACGATCGCTTGTACCAAACAAACCAACAAGCCAAGCAGGTAGAACGGCAGCGGAACAAACAACGGCACTAGCGCGAAGAACGAGCCAATAACTTTGTGATCAGCGATCATGTTGCCCATCAAGCGCAACGACAATGAGATCGGCCGAGCGATGTGCGAGACCAGTTCAATCGGCAGCATCAACGGTGCAAGTGCCGGCACCGGGCCCAAAAAGTGTTTGAAGTACGCCAAGCCATGTTCTTTGATGCCGTAAATGTGGGTCGCAAAGAACACCACCGCAGCGAGGGCAACGTTGGTTTTGAGCGTGTCATTGGGTGACGCCATCCCCGGGATCAGCCCGATGAGGTTGCCAAACAAGATGAACATCCACAGCGCGCCGACCAGTGGGAAAAATCGCTTGGCGTTGTGTTCGCCCATGGCGCCTTCGACCATGCCGTAGACACCTTCGGCCATCGATTCGAAGAAGTTGCGCAAATTCATGCTGCGTGGTGGCACCAGGCCCTTGTCTTTGCTCGACAAGCCGGCTTTGAACTTGAGCGCGCCAAAGATCACAAAAGCGACGACGAGGATCGTCAACATCACGTGGGTCAACGTGAAGTGCGAGCCTTCAAACATCATGAACTTCCACTTACGGCCAAGTGCGCTTTCAGCATCGTGCGAAAGGCTTTGAAACCAGCCAAAGCGGTTGAGGTAGTCAAACCATGTTCCGTGTTCACCCATAGTCGTTTCCTGGTCTAGTTAATTAACTATGACTTACTGGCGGCGGCGCCGAGTCAGTCGTGGTTGGAGGTGGCGTGACTTCGTTAGGAAAATCGCGCGATGCGATCGGCGCGATGGCGCTGTACACTGCTTCGACTAAAATCGAAGCGACAAAAACCGAATAGCCAATGGCAAATCCCGGTGCGCTGATCGGCAAGAATTTGAGCGCTAACACCACTGCAATCATCATCAGAGTCATTTTGGGCATGACCAGCAGCATGCGGTTGCTGGCACCGCCTTGGGCTGCGTCTGCGGTAGCCCGAACCACAATGCGCCGCAACAATGCAAAATTGAGACAAGTGAGGATCACCCCGACGGTGATGCCGAGCGCAATCGACTTGGGTTGGGTCAAACCGCCGACGATAACCATGACACCGCCAAAGGCGTAGTTCATCCGCTCAATGCGCAGCAAGCTAGGCTCCATGTGCGGCTCCTGGCGTGCTCGTGGTGCGTGAGGCCCGTGTCGTTTCACGGTCGAGGCGACCGGCTTCTTCGACGGCAAACACTTCGTTTTCAGCGGCAATGCGGTCGGCCGAGCGCACGGCGCGCATCACGCCTTTCATGCCCGCGGCAAAACCGAAGATCAAAAACACGATCATGAACGCTGGGTCAGTGCCGAGTTTACCGTCGAGCCAACGCCCAAAAAACATCCCGATGATGACACAGAGCCCCATTTCCAAACCGACCGAGCTCATGCTCAGGGTTTGGTAGACACCGCGAGTCTTGCGCGCGTACGGATCCACCGCTTTTTTAGCGGCTGATTCCTGCGACATTTCGCCAGTCTGGAAGGTTCTAATCATAGATCAAGCCCGAAACGCCGGTTCGGTAACACGATGCGCCGTCGCTGGTCAATCGACCCACGGGACCAAACCAAAATGAGCGCAACTGCGTGGATCTCCAGGCTGTGCAAGCGCGTCGGGCGATCAAGGGTAGATGTCGCGTGTTTTCGATAGCGCAACGCTAAGCGATTTGAATTGTTTGGCTAAATCGCATCAGACGGGCTACTTAGCAGGACGGCTACGGCACTTTTAGCCACGTCGGAAGGCGACCTCGGCACCGGTACTATGTATGTAGGCCAGGCAGTACCGCTTACCCAGCGCGCAACGCTGTGCCGGCCGCTGCAATGATGTGGTCGATCTGCGCGTCGGTGTGCGCAAGTGAGACGAACATCGCTTCAAACTGCGACGGTGGCAAAAACACACCCTGGTCGCGCATCGAGCGGAAAAATGCGGCAAAGCGCTGGGTGTCGGCGGTTTTGGCCGACGCGTAGTCGGAGACTGGGCCGTCGCAGAAAAACAGCGTCAGCATGGAGCCGACCTGATTAAGACACGCCGGTACGCTGGCGGCACGCGCGGCCGCAAGCAGGCCTTGGCCGAGGCGGGTGCTCGACGCTTCGAGCCGTTCGTAGGTGCCAGGGCGAGCAAGAATTTGCATGGCCCGTACACCTGCGGCCATTGCCACGGGATTTCCGCTCAGCGTGCCAGCTTGATACACGCCACCGAGCGGCGCCAAGTTACGCATGATGTCAGCGCGGCCACCGAACGCTGCGGCCGGTAAGCCGCCGCCGATGATTTTACCGATGGTGGTAAGGTCCGGCGTGATGCCGTAGCGGGCTTGCGCTCCTCCGAAGGCAACCCGAAATCCGGTCATAACTTCGTCGAAAATTAACAACGCGCCGTGCTGGGTACACAAATCGCGCAAGCCTTGCAAATACCCAGCGGCAGGGACTACTAAGCCCATGTTGCCTGCCACTGGTTCAATGATGATGGCAGCGATTTGCGCTGGATGATCGACGAAACACTGCGCGACGGCGCCGAGGTCGTTGTACGGCACCACTAAGGTGTCTTGCGCTGCGCCGGCCGGCACACCGGCTGAGCCAGGAATGCCCAACGTTGCTGCGCCGGAACCAGCAGCAACTAACAAACAATCGGCATGGCCATGGTACCCACCGTCGGCTTTGATGATTTTAGCTCGGCCGGTTGCGCCCCGAGCCAAACGCAAGGCTGACATCGTGGCTTCGGTGCCCGACGACACGGCGCGGACCATCTCCATCGACGGTACTGCGGCGCGCAGGGTTTCGGCAAACGTCACTTCGATCTGCGTCGGTGCGCCAAAGCTGGTGCCGTATTGCAACGTGGTGGTGATGGCTTCCATAATTTCTGGATGGCCATGCCCCAGGATCAACGGGCCCCAACTACCGATCATGTCGATGTATTCATTGCCATCGACGTCAGTCACCGTCGCAGCTTTGCCCGCTGCGATGAACAGCGGCCCGGTGCCGACCGAGCGGCACGCGCGCACCGGGGAGTTTACGCCGCCGGGAATGAGTTCTTGAGCACGGGCAAAAATTTCTTCACTGCGTTGAGTCTTCACAGCGCGCACTGTAGCGCGAACCGTGCACAGTGGGCTACGGCCGGCGGCTTTCGAGCGTAGGTGCCCAAGCCGGGGCGAGATCGATTGGCGTGAGATCGATTCGCTTCAGCGATAGACCTAGTCAGCGGTATCGTCGCCGGTGTCGTCGTCGCCAGCGTCATCGTCATCTTCTTCTTCGATGATGTCGCCTTCGCCTTCGGCATCTACGGGCACGGTATCGCTGTCGTCCAACGCTTCGATTGGCGCGGCTTCGGCGATGCCAGTGGCTTCGCCTGGGTCGGCCAGTCGTTCGATCGCCACGACCGATTCGCCGTCGTCAAGGCGCATGATGCGCACGCCTTGGGTGGCACGTGACAGGGTTGGAATGTCGTTGACCAAGATGCGGATCAGCTTGCCCTTGTCAGAGATCAAGATCAGGTGATCGTCGTCGGCAACAATGCGCACAGCGGTCAGCAGGCCGTTGCGCGCCGAGGTCTTGATCCCGATGACGCCTTTGCCGCCACGGTTTTTGGTTGGGTAATCCGACAGCGGGCTGCGTTTGCCATGGCCGCGTTCACACATGGTGACTACGGTTGCAGCCAAGTCGCGGGCAAACGTGCACATGCCAACCAAACGGTCGCCAGCGCGCAGATTAATGCCACGCACGCCCCGTGCATCGCGGCCCATCGGTCGGACTTTTTCGTCCGAGAATCGGACAGCCAAGCCTTTGGCCGAGGTCAATAAGACATCGTCGTTCTTGGTGGTGAGCGCCGCGCCCACCAATTTGTCGCCATCGTCAATGGCGATGGCTTTGATGCCGGTGGAACGGATTTTTTCGAACGCGGTCAGGCTGGTCTTTTTGACCTTGCCCGACTCGGTTGCCAAAAACACGAACTTATCGTCGGAAAATTCACGCAGCGGCAGCATCGCCACCACTTGTTCGCCTTCTTGCATCTCCAACACGTTGACCATTGGCCGGCCTTTAGCGGTGCGGCTGCCTTCGGGAAGTTCAAATACTTTTTTGGAGAAGACGCGACCTTTGTCGGTAAACATCAACAAGTGGTCGTGGGTCGACGACGCAAACATATCGACGACGAAGTCACCATCGGACGAGCCCGCGCCTTGCACGCCACGACCGCCACGGCCTTGGGCTTGGTACTCTTTGGCACCGGTGCGTTTGATGTAACCAAGGCGAGTGCGGGTAACCACCACGTCTTCTTGATCGATCAGGTCTTCGGTCATGATCTCGGCGCCACCGTCGATGATCTTGGTGCGGCGCTCGTCCGCGAAATCTTCGCGAATCTGTTTAAGCTCAGCGACAATGGCCGCCATCATTTTAGCTGGGTCGGCGAGGAGCCCTTCGAGGTAATCGGTAAGGTCCCACAATTCTTTGTATTCGGCTTCGAGTTTTTCGCGTTCCAACCCGGTCAAGCGGCCCAGGCGCATGTCCAAAATGGCTTGCGCTTGCCGGCCACTGAGTTGCACAAAGCCGCGT
>JAGPDK010000283.1 GCA_018057605.1 Kofleriaceae bacterium
CGGCGGTTCTTCGCTATGCAGCGTTGCGGTCACATTGCCGTCATATGCCGAGATCGTTTGCAGCGTCGCAGCGCTGGGGAATTCACGCGCCAATTTGGCTGGAATTTCAGCACGCATCGTGGCCGACAATTGATCGAGCGTGGTAAACGCACCCATGATTCGCGCTTGATCTGCATCACCGGATTGTTTGGCACCACAGCCATGCGCGGCCAACCCAGCCGCCGCGAGTATTACGACACCACCTAGTGCATTCACGTCGCCAGGGTATCATGCGCTTGCGGCGGAAACGCTGTCCGACATCCGGACACACTGTCCAGCAGGCGGACGACGGTGTCCGGCATCGGGACAGCTAGCGGGCTAACCGGCTGAAACTACTCATCCGCAACGCTGGCGCGCGCTTTGCTGTGGCTGGTCACAATGTTGGCCTCCATTCAATCTTCGACACTCGTAGGCGTTGATGCCATTCCCATTATCGTCGAGGTCGACGTTAGCAACGGGTTGCCAGGCTACAACGTCGTAGGTATGGCAGCTCCATCGGTCAAAGAAGGCAGCGTGCGCATTCGGGCTGCCCTCGAATCTGTTGGCCACGATGTGCCGCTCAGCAGAGTTACCGTAAACCTCGCGCCCGCCGACGTTCGCAAACCAGGCGCGGCCTTTGATCTCCCGATCGCAATTGGGGTGCTGCTCGCTGATGGCATCTTCAAGGTCAACGTCTTTGCAGGATTCATCGTGTTGGGCGAGCTCGGCCTTGATGGTTCCATTCGCTCGGTGCGTGGGGCGTTGGCCTCCGCGTTACTCGCGCGCGATCACGGTTGGCGTGGGGTATTGGTGCCGCATGCGTCGGCTCAAGAAGCCGCGGTCGTCGACGGCATAGAGGTTTGCGCCGTTGCCCATATTGCAGAAGTTATTGCGATGCTGGCCGGCGAACGACCGGTGATTCCCATAGTATCTGCGCCGCGTGGAAGCAGGCGGGTTCACACCGTTGACATGTCGGAGTTGCGCGGCCAAGGGGTTGCCCGTGCGGCTATCGAAATTGCCGTTGCTGGTGGTCACAATATTTTGTTCACGGGCCCACCCGGCATTGGCAAAACTATGTTGGCGCGCCGCGTACCCACCATTTTGCCCGACATGACGCTCGAAGAGGCCCTCACTACCACCAAGGTGCATTCGGCAGCGGGTATTTCACAAGGCGTGTTGGTGGATCAGCGCCCGTTTCGGGCACCGCATCATACGGTTAGTTCGGCGGCCCTGCTTGGCGGCGGAAGCATTCCTCGTCCAGGTGAAATTTCATTGGCTCACAATGGCGTGCTGTTCCTCGATGAACTGGCCGAATTCCAACGTGCAACGATTGAGTCGTTGCGCCAGCCGCTCGAAGATCGTGAAATTACCATCGGTCGAATTGGTGGCACGGTGCGGCTGCCGGCGTCATTTTTATTGGTTGCCTCGGCCAACCCTTGCCCGTGTGGTTGGTTTGATTCAGGCGTGCGCGAGTGCACGTGTAGTGCCGCTGCAATCGAGCGTTACCGGTCGAGACTCAGCGGTCCCCTGCTCGATCGCATGGACCTGCAGGTATTTGTGCGACCCATTTCCTTGGCGCAGATGCGTGAAACCGCACCGGCGGAAACGTCGGCTGCCATTCAAGCACGGGTAACTGCGGCGCGCCAGCGCCAGCGCGCCCGCTTGCAGCCCTGGGGCTTGCACTGCAACGCCGAGCTTTCCACTAAGGCGCAGCGCGCGACGTGTGCGCTTAACAGTCAAGCCGAAAAAGCCCTGGCAAAAGTGGCCGGCGTGCGCGGCATGGTCACCGCCCGTAGCGTCGATCGCGTGATCAGAGTAGCGCGCACCATCGCCGATTTAGCCGAACAAGCCCAGATCTCTGACGACTGCATCTTTGAAGCTGCGGCGTACCGTGCGCTCGACTTGGCGGCAACTCCGGCCAGCCCAGCCAGGATGCAATTACAGTGAAATGTATTGCCTCTAACCGCCGGCCATGGCATCGACAACCCATGCACGTAACTCGACGACTACCAACGTTAGCATTGTGTTTGGCCACCGCGGCAGGGCTGGTATCGTTCGTGGTGCCAACCCGCACACACGCTCGAGTTGTGGAAATCGAGCCACCGCGGCCGACCTCGCTTACCGAGACGGCGCCGCTGTATCGGATAGTCCCAAGCACAGGTTTTATCGACGACGCAATTTGGTCTGACGGCAAAATCTTAGTCTATGTCATTACTGACGCAGCGGCCGTAGCCGATGTTCATATCGTCGATGTCGCCACCAAAGACGAGCGTGTCGTGGCGCTGCCGCCAGCGATGCGTCAGCCAACGGCCCTACGCGTGTTCGGTGAAACCTTGCTGGTTGTGAATGTGAACGACCGCGAGCAACAGGTTGCACATTGGTTGCCGCTTGGCAAAAACAAAAAGCCCGCGCCGCGCGCTGCGACGGCAACGTCGATCAGTTTGCAGGAGCGCGCTGGCAAGCCGGTCTTGGTGCTGTACACTCGGCGCGACGGCACCACACTGGTGCACTCGGTCGAGATTCTCGACGCGGTGACTGGCAAACGGATTGCCAAGTCGCGCAGCATTGAAACCGATGGCCAAGGCAATACCGTTGCCAGCTCCAAAAAAATGGGCTTTCGGATCAACCACTGGGACGGCGGCTACCTGTTGGCCTATGGCATTCGTGAAGGTGAGTTTAACGCGAAAGAAAAACAACGTTCGCCCAATCAAGAAGCCGTCTACGACGTTATTGCGGGCAAGTTTGTTGCGACCGCCCCAATCAAGGACCATTTCGAACAGCGCCGGCGTTTCGATTCGCTACAGGGCCGAAGTGACTTGACCTTTGTGGCCGTGAGCAATGATCGCAGGGCGCTCGAAACATGGCAACGAGGCAGCAAAGGTGAGATCACCGGCATCGATCTGGCCAAGTATCGCACCGACAGTTTGCTCGCCACCATCGGCACCGATGGCATTTGGATCGGGTTGACCATCGACCCCGCCAATGTCGCTGCCATTGCGCAAAAGAAGTTGGATGCTGAATTCTTCGACATCTTCCATGTCGTCGAAGGCGCAGCGACTCGCGTGGCGCATTTTCCGTCGTTGTCGCGACAATTCTCCATGGGGTGGAGTGCGGCAAACACAATTTGGTTAACCGAACGCAACCGCGGATTTTCGCGCGGCAGCAAGGTGTTGGAGTTAGTGCGGTTGCCGTAACATTTGAGCAGCCGAGGAATCAGCCGAGTGATCAGCAGATGCAAACCACGTGAACTCACCCGCGGCGTTGCATCAGTGCCACCGCTAGGTGCGCACCAAGTTGGGCATTGTTGCGAGCCAGTGCGCGGTTGGCCACCACCGATTGGCCTTGCGTGATTTCGGCCAGGCGCCGCAGCAGAAACGGGGTCAGTTTTTTACCACCGATGCCGGCATCGGCAGCTTCACGCAAGGCATCAGCAACAGCTTGGGCGATTGGTTCCGCGGCCATTGCCGCGGCCGGCGGAATTGGGTTGGCGATCAACGCGCCGCCGCCGGCAAATTGCTGCCAGTGCGTATGCAAAATCGCAGCGAGTTCCTTCACATCATCGCAGCGATGCTCGAGCTTAACCCCCGACTCCCGCGTGTAAAAAGCCGGGAACTCGTTACAGCCAAAGCCAAGCACTAGGACGCCAAGGGTTTCCAAGGCTTCGACGGTTTTCGGCAAATCCAGGATAGCTTTGGCGCCAGCTGAAATCACCGCAAGCGGCGTGCGCGCCACCGCAACCAGATCATGCGAAATGTCACCATCGCTACCACGATGCACGCCGCCGATCCCGCCGGTGGCAAACACCGAGATGCCGGCCGCCGCAGCGATAACCGCCGTGGCACTCACGGTGGTTGCGGCATTGCTGCCACGCGCAACGTAGACACCCAGATCGGTGGCCCCGGCTTTGCGAAAGCTGGCACCGTCGCGCGCGATGAGCTCCAGCGTGGTGTCGTCGACGCCAACGTGTACAGCCCCGGCAACTACGGCAATCGTTGCAGGTACAGCGCCGTGTTGCCGTACTTCTTGTTCGAGTTCACGAGCCAGTTCAAGATTAGCCGGATACCCAAAGCCATGTGCGATGATGGTTGATTCCAATGCGACGATCGCACCGCCACGGCTACGCGCTTCGGCAACTTCAGGGCTAAAGACAAATCCTTGCACGTTGAGGTTGTAGCGCAAAAGCCTGGCAGGAACCGGGTGCCCGGCGTGTCTAACAAGTCAGCCGCGCGGTAACTTGCGCCGCATGCGCTTTCCGCTCACCGTCGAATTTCTCGCACAGGCCAAGCGCTTCGAATTGCGATCAGCTTGTTGCCATTGTTTGTTCTGGCATGAGGGCACGCAGACGTGCTGGCACGGCTGGCCAGATGAAGGCCAACGCCGTTGGCCGCTCGATACGCCTGATCCACAAACCGGAACGGTCGCTACCGCGGTGGCGTTCTGTAAAGAGTTTGAACTGCGCTAACACCGCAACGCTTGCGCGGTTGGGAACTGCGCTACCGCGATTTTTCGGGGACTTGTCACGATACTCCGGCTGTTCTACTGTCCGTCCATGCAATTTTGGACCGGTGTCAGCGGTGGATTCGCCAGTGCAGCACTACTGTTGCAACTTTGGTTTGCGAGCCAGGCAGAAAGCATGCAGTTGATGTATCGCGATTTTGGCGGCACGCTGCCCACCACGACCAGATTGGTGCTGCATCCAGCCTGGGCGTGGGGGATGCCGGTGGTCCTCGTTGGGCTGCTCGGCGGGATCCTGGCACTGCGCACTCGGCGGCCAGCGCGAGCGCAAACGTTGGCGATCATCACCGCGATTGCTGCAGTGATTATCTTTGCCACCTCATACTGGGCATCACAAGCGCCGATTCTCTCGCTGGCCGGAACCATCCGCGATTGAACATAACATTGTGCTCGGCGGCGGCTGGCTGGGCCTGGCCTGGCCTGGCCCGGGTTTGCTGCGGTCACGGCAGCCGTGACGGTTCGCAGGTCGACGACACGTAGGATTATTGCCCGGGTTGCCCCAGGTTTACAGCGGAGCCTGCATTCGAGCCGGTGCTTGAACCACTGATGAGATTGGAGCTAGGCGTTGTCCGACCGCTGCCACTGCCGCCACTCGGCCCATCGTCATCGTCGCGTGCGGCGTTGATCCCTGCTTCGACCCCGCGCTTGACGCGATCCACTGCAGGACTGGCTTTTTTCTCAATGCCCTGCTTCATATCCTGCACTTCTTCGGTCTGCCAAATGGCGCGAATATGACCAAAAAACGTGCGCTTTCCGAGCGGTACCGTCGAGCCAAGAAACGCCAACCCAGCCGCGAGCACCAGGATGATCAACCACTTAATCATGGCCAAAGTCTAACAGGCCGCACCGCCAGTTGCACGTTAATGGCTAGTGAGCGCCTTAGTCAGCTTTTTCGCGCTTGAGAATCAAGAACGCAACCCGGCGATTTTTCGACCACGCCGCTTCGTTGCTCTTTTTGATCACTGGTTGGGTTTCGCCATAGCCTTGGGCGGAAAGGCGAGTGGCTTCGATGCCCTTGTCAGTAATGTATTTTTCAACTGCGTGCGCGCGTCGATCCGACAGGTCGAGGTTGTACGCGTCGTTGCCGCGTTCGTCGGTGTGACCTTGGATTTCAATCAACTGGATGCCTGGGTTACCCTTGAGTGTCGCGGCCACCGCATTGAGAATCTCGTACGATTCTGGCTTGATGATGGCTTTGGCAGTTTCAAAGTACACCATGTCGAGAATCTCGATTTCGGTGTCGGTAACGCGCACCCGCCCACGATCAGGACAACCATCTTCGTCGTCTTTACCGTTGTAGGTTTCCTGAGTTTCTTTGATGTCTTGACCAGTTTTGGGATTGCACTGATCATCTTTGTCGAGAATCCGGTCGTTGTCGTTGTCGAGTTCGGGACAGCCGTCTTCATCTTCCCAACCGTCGAGGTCTTCCGGATCGTTCGGGCACAAGTCATCGACATCGAGAATACCGTCTTTATCGTTATCTGGGTCTGGGCAGCCGTCGTCATCTTCGAAGTTGTCTTTGTCTTCCGGATCGTCTGGACATTTGTCCACTTCGTCGAGAATGCCGTCGCCATCGCGATCACCTTGAACGCCGTCGGGACAACCGTCTTCGTCTTGAAAATCGTTTTTGGTTTCTGGGTTCATTGGACATTGATCGTCAACATCGAGGATGCCATCGCGATCATTGTCTGGATCAGGGCAGCCATCGGCATCTTGAAAACCATCAATATCTTCGGGATCATCAGGACATTTGTCGACGTCGTCTTTGAGGCCGTCGCCGTCGCGGTCGCCAATGTTTGGCTCATACACGATGCCAATAAAGCCGCGGACATCAGGGTTGCCGCCTTTGTCGACCATCAAGCCACGGCCAGCGCCGAAGCTAAAAAATGAATTGCGGCCCAAGTAGTACTTAGCACCGAGCAGCGCTTCAAGCGACTGGTAGTTGGTTTGGCTCTTGAGTGACGCGGCACCAAACATTTCAGCGATGAGATCAAATTTCTGCGGCACGATCGCGTAGCCGAGCGCCACGCCAAACGGAATTTCGGCACCAGCGGTGGTGGATTGCCCGGTCGAAGGCACGCCCGCCGCATTATCGACAAACGTAGTGTCGTTGCGCAACCGAATGCCAGCGTTGAGACCAGCGCGGAATCGCCGCGTAGCTCCGAATTCCTTGTCGAGAATCATCATGACTTGTGGCGTCAGTTTGCTTTCACCAAGCCAAGCGTCTTTGGAATTTAGATCTTTGCCGAGAATGCCAGTCGGCAAATAAATGCTGGCGATCAAGCCCAAGCCAATTTTAGGACCTTTGCTGGTCTTCAAAAAGCGCGTCTTGAGATGCAGGCCGATGTTACCAATGCCTTGGCCATCGATCTTAAATCGTTTGGGATTTTGCGGATCGGAAACATCGTCTGGCGACCGATCGCCGTTCCAAATGGTGACTGGGATCGATACCCCAGGTTCGATTTCGATCGGCCCAAATTTGAGCCCGAGCGCGCCAACCAGCGTGCCCGTGAACATGTTGCTCACTTCGTACGTGTTGTTGCCGTTTTCAAGCTCCAGCATCTTATGGCCCCAATTGAGGGCGCCCATGCCAAATGAAACATCGCCGTGACTGAGCACTTGCGATGCGTTCACGGTGATGTAACCACGCGAATCGATCGCCGGCCTAAAGCCGTTAAGATCAACATTGCCCGCGCTTTGCGCGTGGGCCGTGTGCGTGGCGAGCAAACTTAAAGATACTGCGCCGGTGAGCGCTGCTACGAAAAACATAGACCGCGAAAACATGAGACCTCCAGGGACTTCCCCGATAGTTTTCGATGGTTACACAGCCAGCCGCAGGGGTCAAACCCGCGCTGGCGTCATCCGTCGATCCTGGCGCAAAAGTCCGAGCCCCTGACGCGTGCGGCCCCCTGGCCAATGGCGCATGGTGGTGTGCGCGCCGCCGGAGTGCCATCTGCGGG
>JAGPDK010000284.1 GCA_018057605.1 Kofleriaceae bacterium
CTTGTAAATCATGCGATATTTATCGCAACTTGTAAATCACGCGAAATTTATCGCAACTTGTAAATCATGCGATATTTATCGCAACTTGTAAATCACGCGAAATTTATCGCAACTTGTAAATCATGCGATATTTAACGCAACGCTGCGGCGATCTTTTGGGCCGCGCGGGTCGCCAGGGCCATGATGGTAATTTGCGGATTGACCCCAAGCGAGGTCGGCACCGCGGAGCCATCAACTACGTACACGCCTGGCGTGCCGAATACTTCGTGGTCGGCTGACAACACCGCGCTCGCGGCGTCGCGGCCGAGGCGCGCCGTGCCAAGCGGATGATACGCCGACAAATCGAGCTGCGATGGCCGAATGCGCGCCTGGCGCAAGGCAAGCAACTCAGTGGAGTTATGGATGCGAGCAAACCCGGCAATCGGCGTATGCACGGTGCGCGCGCCTGCGGCAAAATACATTTGCGCAAGCAGATCAACCCCACGCTGCACTTTGGCGGTATCGACGGCATTGAGATTGTAGTGCACCACCGCGTGACCGCCGACATCACGCACGCTGCCGCGGCTTTGGTCTCCGATCATGAAGCCAAAGCTAGCGACGCGTTCAAAGTTTTCGGCCAGCGCGGTGAGCTTAGGGCCAACCAAATCGGTCATGGCCATGGTGAATTCGAGCGGGGTAGCGGCGCCTTCAAACAAGATGCCTTCGTCGGCAAAATCTTCGACTGCATAACTTTGCGGGATGCCGCGCCAACTCGCGATCGACTCGTCGAACTCAGCAAGGCAGCCGGCCGCTGGATGAATCGACAGATTGTGACCGAGCTGGCCCGACCCCACCCCGATACCTTGCCGTGCCAAAAATAGCGGCGTCAACAAGGCACCATTGGCCACCACGACGGCGCGCGCATTCACACGTAGTGCGATGCCTTGCGCATTAACAGCCACGATGCCGGCCACACCGCTGCCATCACGAATGATGTTTTTTGCGGTACAGTGAAAATACAATTCCGCACCGGCGCGCAATGCTAACGGCACATACGACACATTGGTCGAGCGCTTGGCATCGGTCGGACAGCCAAAGCAGCAGACACCTTGGCCATCACATGCCGGCGCGTTGCGCGCCAGGGCGTGATGCCGGCGCAGGCCCATCGCATTGGCCCCACGCGCGATCACGCGCGCACAGCCGCCCAATAAATCGGCGGCCCCCGGTGCCACGCCGAGAATCGACTCTACTCGCGCAAAATGTGGTGCCAGCTCATCGGGACCAAGCTCGGTCAGGCCCAGCTCTTGTTGCCAACGTTGCAGCACCTTTTCGGGTGCACGATAGCAAGTGCCCGAATTCACCGTGGTCGTACCGCCGACGGTGCGCCCCACCGGAATCGCGATAGGGACATTGCCCACTGAAAACGTGGCGCCGCCGCGACGATACAGCTGCTGCTGCATCGCAAACGGCCGCCCAGTAAAATCGCTGCGGGTAAAATAGCCACCTTCTTCAACCATCACCACCGCAACGCCGGCCTCGGCCAATTCTTTGGCAACCACCGCACCACCAGCGCCGGTACCGATCACCACCACATCACAGGTAATATCGGTATCGCGGTCGAGTGCGGCAGCGTCATGGCAGCGCTCGCGCATGTAGCTCGGCGCTGTTTCGCCCCCAACGCGCGGCAGTTGGTACACGCAGCCGAGCTGCTGATACAACGCGGGGTTATCAAAGTGCGCCAACTTGATTGGGCTAACCAATGCACGCAGGGTTAACCGGCGCGCAAGATTGCCGCGCTGCCAGCCTTCTAGCAAGGCGACCGCCTGGGCCTCGCTCAGGCCAGCGAAATGGCGCTGGTGCCGTAGCAACGCATGGGCGTCGATGGTGCGTAGCAACGCGCGATATCCGGCCTGCGCTGCCGCCGGCAGCATGGCAAGCCAGCGCGCCACCGCACTCGCGGTAGCGGCATCGGCCGCTGGCACAAACCCACCAGCGGGAATGCAACGCGCGGCGATCGTGGTCAGCAACTGCATTTCGGCGCGGTTCATTACCCATGACTCTACCGCGCTTGTTGCCCACATGTTCGCAAATTGGAAACTTGTGATGCCGGGCTGGGCGCCGGCATGCGGCCCCGGCGAGGTGGGTCGGCTTAGCGGGCGAAGCTGCCGTCGAGCAAGCCGTAGCGAGCTTCGAGTTTGGCGCCAATGAATATATCGCCTGAATCAAACGCCGTGGTCGCCGCCACCCGCAGGCCGCCAGCCTGATTGAGCCAGTAGGTGAACCCCAACTCTGCGCCCAAGGTGAAGCCCAAGCTAGAATCATTACGATCATCGTTAGACGCCGCCACATTGGCCGTCAGGTCGAGCGTGCCAACCGGGTCGCCGTACTCACCGTACGTGAAGCGACGGGCACTAGCGCTGCCGCCTACCGCCCATGGGGACGGGGTGCCGTCGGCAGCCAAGATACGCAGCCGTGCCCAACCCGAACCGACAAGGTCAACCTTGCTGTCAAGTTGGCGACCGTAATTGGCACGCACTAACAATTGTTCAACGCGGCCCTTGTCGACCATGGGATTATTCGGCGCATCGTCGCGCAGCAGGTAACTTTCGCCAAACGTTAGGTCGATATCGAAGCCGCGCATCCGGTTGGTTAACTGACCATCGCGCAACACTGCGAGCAATTGGTAGGTAATGCTTGGATCAGGCTCACCAAGGATAATTCCAGCGTTGCGTAACGTCGCAATGGTCGCAATGAGCAGTTGATGAGCGTTGCGGGCCCGCCGCTGGCCCCACCAAACCCGCTGCAGCTGTTCGGCGACCGCGGCGTCGATAGGCTTGCCTAAGGCGCGATTATTGCGCAAAACTTGTTCCACTTTAGCAACGCGCATGCGCGAGCCGACATCGAGGACACGGCCATAGCCAACGCCGAGGGCCACACCTAAATCCGCAGCGGTACGGGCATCGCGGAACGCATCGTCATTGGGATCATTGGGCGTGACATTGAGGTAGGTAACGTTAAGGGCTGCGACTCCACGGCCAACACCGTACAACCCAGGGCCGCCATACATGCGGACTTCGCCGTTACCGCTCAGGTTGATCAGCGTACCACGGCTGGTTTGCGGACCCTCAGGATTTAGATACCCGGCGATCACCCGTGCCGCGCCACCATAGCCGTACGCCATCGCGGTTTGCTCGACCCGATGCTGGTAGGACGCGGCTACATCCACATCAAAGCTGGTGCGTTTGCGCACCGAATCGTAGCCGAGGTTGGCGGTCCCTAACGCGAACGTGAGGCGATCATAGACGGCAAGCGTTGCGGCCGCGAACGCCGGTCCTAGTACGGGTGCGGTTTCGCCACCCATGACCGTTTCGCCCATTGGATTCGTGATGCCGACGGGAACCAAATCGCGCGGGGTTGGCTCGGGCTCGCCACCGTTAGGGCTACCCGAGGATGGATCACGAGTTGGTTCGTTGACTACGCCAACTGGATCACTCACCGGCTCTTTGACCGGCTCTTTACTCGGCTCTTTGATTGGTTCTTTGACTGGCGCACTAGCTTTGACGCCGATTTTTGCCAAGGCTTTGCTGGCTAATTCACGTTGACGTTTTTCGCGCGACGAATCGGCCGCAATTTTCTGCAGCACGGGCGCAGCGCTGGCATCGCCGATTTGCCCAAGCGCGTCGATGGCGATTTCTCCGACGATATCAAAACTTTCTTCATCGGCGAGTTTGATCAGCGCGGGTAGGGCGCGCTTGTCTTTGCTCGCACCAAGTTTTTTGACGACGTCGCGGCGTTTTTCTTTCCAGTCGGTGCGATCAAGATCATCGGGCTTTTGCTCGACGAACTTGATCATGCCCGGCACATCGCTCGGCTGCGCGTAGCTGCTGGCCGTGGTCATCACCAGGGTCGGCAGCGCAACGGCAGCGGTGACAAGTGACCACAAGATTGGGTAGCGACGCATTATCGTTGTCCAAACGCTAGGCACGCGATGCGTCCGTAGGGATTATTGGGCGAACCATCCGTGCGCAGTTCATCGCACGCGGAAGCCACGATGCAGCTAATCGTGAAGCGCTGTTGATCAACTTGCCGCGATTCAAGTTGGTCAACACATCGGCCCCAATCAAAACCATTTTCGTCTTCGTTATCGACGGGGATCGAACCGCAATCGACCAACCGATTGCAGGCATCGATCACCGTGGCGGCGGGCGCTTGGCATCCGTTGAGGGCGCCGCCGACCGCACACCCGGTGCGCGCACCATCGACCGCTTTGGTATCATCACAGCCCGCCGTGAGTGCGGTCAAGGCAACCGCAGCAAGCAGTGTCGCCGCGCGTGCGCAGCGGCAGTGCAAAGTAGGTGGTATTTCCATGCCGGCACTATATGCGGGGCCGATGGGGAACGGCAAATTCCCAGGCTACTTAGGCGTGTCGCAGGGCGATTCCGAGGTCGCATGCTAGCCCATGCGCGTCGTGCACACCGTGATCGTCCGCAAGTCCGCAAGTCCGCTTTGGGCGTCAGACTTACAGCTGTCAAATTTGCAGGTTAGTTCCCAGCGAGGCAAGCGTCGAGCGCAGGGGTCGCTGTCCAACCGCAAGCTCCGTCGCTCTGACGCGCGCATTGCGCATCTTGGAAACAGGCGTATTCAGGGCGGTACTCGCAGGTGGTGATGACGCCTTCGCGATCCGAACACACTTGGCTTGAGCAACCACCGACAAAGCAGGCAGCGGCCACCGCAGGTTGAACTTTGCGATAAACAGCGGTCGCCGTGCGGCCCTTACTGGTACGGCTGCCGACGCGCACCGTGAAGCGGTTGCCAGCGACGATCGTGCCTTCTTGGAAGGTCGACTGAATCGATGCGATCAACGCTTCGTCGGTCATATCAGCGTCTTCCCAACGGATCTCCGAAATTTGCGCTTTGCGCGAACCGTTAAGTGCGCGCTCTTGTTTGTTCTCGCATGGTGCCGCAACGCAACGTGCACCCGAATCTTTGATGCGCACGAACACGCCTTCCGGGGTGTTGTCACTTTGAGCTTGCCAAGCCTCGGTCACAATGAACGTCCCGAGATTTCCAAGCGTGCCTGGGAATAGTTTGGCAGCAAAACGACCACGAACTAACAATGGACGATCAGCAAGGAGGTTTACTTGGTCTTCGGATAAGCCAAGGCCGGTGTAGTCTAGTGCCGGCACGTAGCACTCCGTGGCTGCGCGACCGGTGTGACAAACTGTTGTGCTACGGTTTACACGTTTGAGAAATTTGCCGCCGCACATTGGGCTTGCGCAGCGCCGCATGGTGTCAGCACGAACTGTGAAATACGTGTAAACGCTATCGCTAGCGCCGTCCGCTTTGCTATCGCCGGCAGCATCGTCAGCGATTTCACCGGCCAACTCGTCTACTTCAGGTTGGTCGGTGCATGCGACTAGCGACAAGGCGGTTGCAGTCAGAGCGAAAGCGAGGTGCATAGCGATTTTCATAAATAAGTTCCTATTGAGTTACGGCACACTCAAAGCAAAATGTGTTCCAATGTAGGCATTTTGGTATATGCATGACATTGCTTAACAATATGGCTCGGGATCGGCCGGAGCTTCATGGCTGATCGATTGGCCGTCGCGCCAGCCTGGCGCAACAATTCCAGTGCAATCGGGGGCTGGCGCTAACAACCGATGTCGGGGGCGCGCCTGCGCAGCGCCACCACGGTTTCAACTTGCGCGGTGTGTGGCATCAGATCAAACGGTTGCACCACGTCGACGGCATAGCCATGTTCGATCAAAAACGCTAGGTCGGCGGCCAACGAGTCAGGCCCACAACTCACGTACACGAGTTGGCGCGGGTTAACCTCAAGCAAGGCTGCGCGGGTTGCACCGTCGAGGCCTTTGCGTGGCGGATTTACTACGACGACATCAGGCGGCGACGCGGCATTGCTCGCGGTGGTCGCAACGCTAGCCGCGGTGCCAACATGCGCATTGATCACCAAGCCGGCGCTAGCCGCGGCGAGGCGCAACGCTTCGATCGCCGCAGATTCCACTTCGATCGCCGTCACGTTGGCGCCACGCTGTGCCAGATGCAACGTGATGCCGCCGAGGCCAGCGTACAAATCAATCACGTGGCGGCCAGCACACGGTTCGATGCAATCTGCCACAAAGCCATACAACGCTTCGGCTTGCAACACATTGACTTGCATGAACTCCACCGCGCCGAGATGCACGGTTGTGCCAGCAAACGATTCCGCCAAGGTGCCTTCTCCCTGCAACACAGTTGTCGTCGATCCGATGGGCAAAATTGCGCCATCGCGACGGTCGTTGGTGACTGCAACCACGCCGCGCACGGCCGGGTGTTTGGCCAGCGTTGCAGCCACGCGGTGCAACTTGGCGAGTTCAGCTGCGCTGGTCACCACCAGCGTTACCAACGCATCATTGGCGCGATTGGCGCGAATCACGACGTAGCGCAACTCGCCGCTGGTATTTTTTTCACTATAGGGCTCAACCTGCGCAGCTTGCGCGGCCCCCCGGGTCCACTCGGCGAGCTCGTCGATGACCGGTGCCACAACCTGACAGCCGGTGGTGGCGATCAACGTGTGGGTGCGCGGTTGATAGGCGCCCAACACGAGGCGATCGCCGCTGGCCCCGACGACATATTTGCCTTTGTTGCGATAGCCCAGGGTGGCTGGGGCCGGGCGCACGGCGGGCACAACCAAGGCCGCCGTCGCTGAGTAGCTGGCCAATGCAGCAACCACCCGGCGCTGTTTTTGTTCAAGCTGGGCCGGATAGCTAAGATGCTGCCAAGCGCAGCCGCCACATGCACCAAACGCCGGGCACGCGGTAGGGACACGGTCGCGGCTCGCCGGGCCAACCAACCGGAGCAGGGTGCCCCAGGCTTCGCCTCGGTGCGGGCTGCGATGCTGGATTTGCACCAGCCCACGCTCGCCAGGCAGCAGCTCCGGCACATGCAGGCGCAATTCGCTCGCCACGCCAACGCCAGCGCCGTACTCGTCGAGTCCGGTGGCGAGTAGTTCACAGCGATTGCGATCCATTGTTGACTTTGGTTGCCAAGCGGCGGCAACTCGGGCATTGCTATCACATGTTGGCTACGCAGTTCACCTCTGGAAACACGCTGTCCGCGCCGCCGCCTGATCCCAACCGTTTAATTGTGGTTGCGATGTCGGGTGGCGTTGACAGTTCGGTTGTGGCGGGCCTGTTGGCCGAAGCCGGTCATCGGGTGGTGGGCATGACCATGCGCTTGTATGACGCGCGGGGCTCGGCCAACGCCTCGGGCGGCCGTTGCTGTGGGCCGCGCGATATCGAAGACGCGCGCGCGGTGGCTGAACACTTGGGCATTCCTTATTATGTCGTCGATTTGGAAGCCGAATTTAGCCAACAAGTGGTCGAAGAATTCGTCGAGTCATATCTAGCAGGGGAGACCCCTAACCCCTGTGTGAAATGCAACCAGTACATCAAGTTCACGCCGCTGTTGGAGCGCGCCCGCGCCATGGGCGCCGATGTGTTAGC
>JAGPDK010000285.1 GCA_018057605.1 Kofleriaceae bacterium
CAACGGGTCACTACGCCCGGATTGATCATGATCAAGCAGGCACCGCCACGTTGCGGCGCGGCGTCGATCCAGGCAAAGACCAATCGTATTTTCTGTTTTCAATGCCTGGCGCCGAATTGAGCGCGGTGTGGTTTCCGCTTGGTGGCCTCACCAAAGAAGAAGTGCGGATGCACGCGAAGCGCTTGGCGCTGCCCAACGCTAGCAAAGGTGAATCACAAGAAATTTGTTTCATTCCCGACGGAGATTACGCTGGCTTCGTAGCTGCATCAGCGCTGCGACGTGGCCGACCGTTGCCCAAAGCCGGCGCGATTGTCAACGCGCAAACCGGCGCCGAACTGGGCCAACACAACGGCGTGCATCGTTACACGGTGGGCCAACATCGTGGCTTGGGCAATTTGACCACCAAAGATAAGCTGTACGTCACCGCGATTGATCCGGGCGCTGGCCGAGTTGAAGTTGGCCCGTATGATCAAGCGGTCCGCAAACACTTGGCGGTCCGGGATTTTCGGTGGTTATCGCCCCCGGTAACTGGCGATTTCACCGCTGCGGTGCAAGTGCGTCATCGTGGCGTGCCGATGCCAGCCACCGTTCATGTCGTTGACGGTATCGCGCACATCACCGTCGATGGCGACGGCCAAGTGGCAGCGCCGGGCCAAGCCGCGGTGGTGTATGCCGATGATCGCGTACTCGGCGGCGGCTGGGTCGCACGCCCAAGCTGAGCGCGCTGCGAGCAGCCGTACCAGGCGGCGTAGGCTGCCTGGATTGGCAGGTCGAGAGCGGCGACACGGCATTTAGGTGCCAGTTTTGGCAGATAAACATGCGGTGAGCGCAACGCCACAGCGCCGCAGCGCCCGAGGCTGGCGACTTGAGGCTGGCATAGGTCGTGCTGTAGTGCTGCACATGACCAAATTTCATTTTCTGCTCTGTGCATCGCTGGTGGCCGCTTGTGGCAAGTCCGACAAATCTAGCGCTGGGGCTGGCGCTTCGTCGGCCAACAAGCCTGGCGCAACCGCCAGCGCGACACCGGATCCAAGTGCATTCGGCGGTAGCTGCAAAAACTCGTTTGACTGTCCACGCGTTGACTTTAAAGCGTCGTGCAGCGTCGAGTGCCAGCGGCCCAGCGGCGCCGCCTCCGATCAACCAGGCTATTGCCAACTACGCACCATTGTCGCAACTGTCGGTGCCGCCAATTGTTATGGCAATCGCCGCGGCGTTGATTCTCAAAGCTCGCCACCGTCGGGCAAAACCCCCGTGCTGAGTACCTGTGATCTCAACGCTGGCGTGTATTGCAATATGGAAACGCATGTCTGCGACGCAGTCAAAGCCCTCGGGGCTGCCTGCACTGCCAGTGATGATTGTGGCAAAGACGGTGCCTGCCAAAACAAAGTCTGTGTTACCGCCGGAGCCCCTGGCGCGGCGCCCGTGGAAGGCCGTTGTTCGTCGGCAGGCTACCGAGACAACGGCCAATGCGTTGCGCGCAAGGCCAATGGTGAAGTGTGCGAAGAATCCAACGATTGCCAATCGCTCAATTGCATGAAGAATGAAAAGGGCCGTTTGTGCGCGGCGGCTGAAGTCACGCCATGTGTCATTGAAGCCAGCCGTTAACGATTGTACGAGGGACTTGCCCGCTGAACATTCGTCACTTTTTCGATGATCATTCCGCAGGTTTACCAACGCCTGAATCCCTGGGCTTGACCGCACGCTCGATTGCCGTGCATCACACCAAATTGTCGATCCGTTCGCCAGTCCATGGCGAGGTTGGGATGCGCATCATCGCTGGCCAACGTCGCTTGAATCTGAGCGGGCTGGATGTGCGTCAATACGCCAGCAGCGGTGATCGAAAAAAGCTCAACCATGTGATAACCGGCAACGTAGCGGCTGCGCGTGCACCCCGGAAAGCGGCAAGTGCGATCGCGCAGCAGCAGTGCCCGCTTGATTGCGGTCGGCAGTTTATCGGGCAAATGTTCCGCGGGAGCCGCTGCTGCGGGAGTCGGTGCCGCACCAATCGGTGCCGCGCTCAATGTGTCCATTGCAGCATTGCGCGCAGCCCAAACGATCGCCACCTTCGCCGCTGCACCACGTTTCAAAAAACGACTGCTTTTTACACTGCAACTGACTCACTGTACTGCGAAGTATCTACGCGTTGAAAGAAACATTCCAACGACGACCACCGGCTCGTGCCGCGAACATGGCGGCATGGCACCAGCCTTTTGTGCGCTGTTAGCTGACCTGAATATTGTTGACTAAATATATCACGACAACATGAATCGAAAAATATTCCTGTCCGATGGCCAATCCTGGTTAGCCATGCAGCGTCACCGCGCGCAGCTATGTTAGCTGTGCGATCGTGCCGTCCTGCAACCCTGACGCCGCCGCCGGCCCAGGCCCCACACGCCACACGTTGCCACCACCAGCAACGCCGGCCCAGTGGCACCGCGCTCATTGGCCGAGCAGCAGCCGCCATCGTCCGCTGGCAACTCACACGTTGCAGTGCATTGGTCACCGTCAGTGGTGTTGCCGTCGTCGCAGGCTTCCTTCGCATCCGTCAACCCATCGCCGCACACGCTGGCAACGGCAACCACACAAAGGTGGTCCACCGTCCAACCGCCTAGCTCATTGGTGTTGTCGCTGGTGAGTTCCAACGCGATTTTATCGGTGGCCACGCCATTGGCAGGATCGCCCAAATCAAAATCCATGTCGCGCCATTCGAGATCACGGAACACTCGCGGCTCGACGATAGCCTTTTCTAGCATCGTGGTGGCATTGCGTGCCGGATTGGTCCACGCCACGGCACCGTTGATTCGCACAACGGCGTGGTCGTTGTTACCGTCGTCGACATTTAGCCAACGCCGAAATTGCAGGCGCACGTTACGATAGCCACTGACATCGAGCAACGGCAGGGATGCGATGGCGGTTGCACTGCTGCTGTGTAGGCCGCCGCCCTTGAGATTATTACCAAGCACGCCGGTGCCTGCAAATGCTGCCGCTGGATCGCCGCCGACGCCACCCGCGCCTGGGCCCATCGGTGGGCCGAGCTGCCAATCACCACCAAGCGTTAGCGCTGGCGCATCGCTGCCTTCAAACTCCGCACACCAAATCGGCGTTACGTCGCCTACATAAAACTCATAAAATGGGTCGGCTGCGTTGTGGGGAAAGCGCAGCGAGCTGCCATCATCGAGGGCTAGCGCAACTTGATATTGCAGCACCGAACCCGCAGGCACGGTTGGCAAAGTTGCGCTTGCGGTTAGGCCGCTAGCGGTCATCGCGATCGTGCCCGAACTACCCGCATCAGTATTGCCACGCACCCGCCACGTCACGGTGCCACTAACCATCGTGGGATCCGCGCAGCTCGGCGCAGCGCCAGTGCCAGCAGCAATGTTGACGTTGAGATCAAAGCCGGTCCGGGTCGGCGGCGCAACCGTGGCGAACGCTAGCGGCGGGCCATCAGCCAAGCCATGGTGGCCAAAGGCCGCGCGGATCGCACACTGGTTCGGCGTACCATCTGCGATATTGCCGTTATCGTCGTCGGCAATAAGCGCTTCATCGAATGCGGTTTCGATGCCGTTGCCACGTTGCATGATCGCGTAGAATATCTTCAACGCCCGGGCCTCACCGGCCTCGTTGCCGAGCCGCGCGATGAGCGCTTTGCGTAGATCCCATAATGAACCCGCGAGGATCTCACCATCAGCATGGGACTCTCCCGTGAGGTCATCAGGCGCGCGTTTTTCGCGGTAGGCTGGATCCAAATCGCGCACGGCAATTTCTGGTCGAGTCACAAAAAAACCTAAACCCAAAACCGGATCATCAGACATCGCCAACGCCAGAAAATCCGACAACCCTTCGCTAGCCGCGCTATCAAATTGTCCAACACCAGCGGTGAGCGAGTTAAAATGCAACGAGTGACCGAACTCGTGATGAACTACGTCGGCTAATAGACCGGAGTTTTCACAGCGCTCACTGCGTGGAAAAAAGTGAATATCGTCGCCGGTTGAGTAGGCGTTGCAATCATTGCCCGGGCCGCCGTTGGTTTCATTCACTACCACGGTCAACACTGCATCGAGATAAGGCAGGGCAGGGTTCAAAAATTGTTTCGCAAACACTTTGGCTTCATTGGCAGCCACGAAACCTGCGAGCTGCGCTTGCTCGGTTTCGACCGCCGAAGTCCACAGCGTCGTGCCGCCCTCCACTAAAGGCAACATTACGCTAGCGGGACCACTTTGATTGTCGACCACGCTAACCCGCGGGCCGCTGAGTCCCGGCGTAATCGACGGCACTGCGCCAGTCCACATACCAATACCCATCGCATCGGCGGTAACGCTTTGGCCATCACTGAGTTGATGGGTCGCGAACAAAGCCGGCTTGGGTGTGGTGCCAAATATCGGTGATCGGTTTGGTACATCATACGCAATGACGCCTTGGCCGTTGCGGCGCAACGATTGCCGCGCGATTGGTTGCCCGGTAACCGGATCACTCCACACCACCCAACGCGCTCCACCATCGCCTGCCGCGAGGTGTTCGTCAGCGACGAAATAACTGATCGGTGCCGCTACAATTCCCGATGCCAGCCCAACCAGGGGCAACACCACGCGACGCGTCGGCGCAGCAACGGTAATGTTGCGCCCACCAGCTTCGGTCAGCCATTGCATCATCGCTGCAGGCGTCACTGTCGATCGCGACGCAGCATTGCGGGTTGTTGCAAGGCTGAAGGCTCGCACATGCGGCATAGCAGTCGAACCCGCGGCAAACATGCGATCAGCTTTGAAGCTTACGTACACCGCCGCACCAACGACCGGCAACCCACCGGCATGCTGCGCAAACCCAACAGTGCGCAAATCACCAATGGGGTTCAGGCTGTTATCCAACAGCACCAAGTCTGCCAAGGTAGCACCGGGTGCGAGCGCGGCCAGATTGCGTTCGATCCATACCCGTGCTGCCTGCTCGGCGACACTTGCATTAGCCATGGCGCCGACCACCGGTTGGCCCGCACCGAGAATCCGCAACGGTACCCCTGTGCCTTCATCCCACAACGCCACCGTCGAACCCAAGGTTTGCTCAAAGGTCTGCATTGCGGCCAAGCGCGCGCCGCCGCGTTGCCGCGCTGAGGTGAGCGTTGAGCTAGTTAGAGCAGTGCCACGCACCGCATGGCGCACCACGCGGCCATCGGCGGCAATGATTCGGCCATCATCGAGCGCTGGATCTTGTACACTGCGCGCTACCGTAGTGCGCTCCATCGACGCACGCACCGCGTGGCTGATCGCTGGTGTTGTAAGCAGCAGCGCGCAGGCTAACGCGGCAGCTAAGCGGGCAGTGGTGCGCATACCCCAAGCCTACCGCCAATTGCAGATCGCAGCGCTACAAATACCCACGGACGGCCTGACAGGCGCTAACCATCACCAAGCTCGGCGTGGGCTGGGCCACATTTTCGGCACCAACGACGAGCCCGTCGCCGTGCTAGGCCACCGGGGAAAGCCCTTTGCACGCCCGAATATTGCGAATCAGCCGGGCTTGGCCGTCGGCATGGTAGCTTGAACGCACGAGCGGGCCGCTTTCGACGTGGGCAATGCCTTGAGCCAGCGCAAACACTTTGAACTCGGCAAATTCATCGGGATGCACGTACCGTTCAATTTGCAAATGACTTTTGCTCGGGGCCAAGTATTGACCAAGCGTCACAATGTCGACTCCGAGGCCTGCGACTTCACGCAGCACCGCGGCCACTTCTTCGCGGGTTTCGCCCAAGCCCAACATCAAGCCGGTTTTAACGATGGCACCACGTTGCCGCGCGTGTTCAAGAATCTTGTAGCTACGCGGATAACTAGCTTGCACGCGAACCTGGCGCGACAAGCGAGGCACGGTTTCAAGGTTGTGGGCAAAAACATCGGGCTGCGCTTCGAGCACAATATCAGCGTGCTCGGTGCGACCCTTAAAATCACCAACCAACACTTCAAGCGACATGGTGGGGCAGGCTTGTTTGACGCGGGTAATCGTCTCGGCCCAATGCGCGCTGCCAAAGTCAGACAGGTCATCGCGATCCACGCAGGTAATGACGGTGTGCTCAAGGTTGAGCTTGCTGAGCATTTCGGCAACCCGGCGTGGCTCGTCGGCATCCGGCGGCAGCGGCCGGCCTGTGGTGACATCGCAAAAACGACACGAGCGCGTGCAGATATCACCGAGGATCATGATGGTGATTGCGCGCCGCGTCCAACACTCACCAATGTTGGGACAGCTCGCACTTTCACACACGGTATTGAGCTTTAGATCTTTGACCATTTGTTTGGTCTCAAAGAACGAGGGCTTGCTCGGAAGTTGCGCACGAATCCATTCCGGATGGCGGCGCTTGCCGGCCGGCTGCTCAGGCCCTGCTTCATGCGTAGCCACAGCATCGGGCGTGGGTGCAGCGGTGGTGTTGATCACTGGCAGATGAACTCGCTCGCTCATAGCCGGGGGTGTAGCACGACTCAATACAATGGTCACCGCAACTCTCGAATTCGATTCCGGCGCGCAAGGGGACACGGCCGACGGCGATCCGGCTGGCGGCCGCCATCCTCGCGCCGCAGCTTCAGCCTCGACGGGTGGAGCGTTCGGTCCGCGCCGCATTGTCGTTGCGTGCCGCCCATGCACCGGGCGCCTTGGACGACCGGTGAAGCCGCGGTAACGGTGGGCTTCGGCGCGCGTGGGTAGTGCTACCCACGTGCGCCAACAACGCGGTCAAATCGTCGGCATGTGCTTCTTCGTCGGCCAACAAGCCTTCCATCAAGCGGCGCGTGCTCAGATCACTGGTCCCGAGCCAATACACAACTTCGGTATAGGTTGAAACCGCGACTCGCTCGGCCACCAGGTTGTCGCTAATCATATCTTCGAGCGAGTTGCAGGCGTCGAATTCCGCGTGACTGCGAGTATGCAAACCCCTGAGTGCAAGATTTGCAGCGCCGCCCAAGGCCACGATGCGTTTGGCGACCAAGCCGAGATGCACTTGCTCCTGGGCCGCGTAGGCGAGGAATTTGTTAGCGACCGCCCCGGGCTCCAAAATGTTTCCGCGGTAGTGCTGACTTTTGTAGCGCAACACGCACACGAGCTCGATAGCCAGCACTTCGTGTAGCACGGCAATGACGCTGCAGTGATCGGCCCCGTGACGAGCTACGCTCAGGCCATCGGCCATTTTTTCTCGAGCACGTTCACGAATTATTTTCAGATCTTGGTTGAAGGCACTCACGAACCAAAGCTTAAGCAAGATTGGTGCCGCGATTACGAAGACGCAGCGGTACTTCGACCGTGACCCAGCCCCACTCTGTGGCGGCGGCGCACACGCAGCCGAAATCTATCCCGGCTTCTTACTCGGACGACGGGCGACGGACGAGCGCCAACGGAGGCGATGCAGCACGCAGGCACCGCCGCTCGATTGCTGAGATCGGTGGTCCGAGCGTTGAGTGAACGCTATGGATGTGACGTTCAAGCGGCTCGAACGCTGCACTCACATGTGAAT
>JAGPDK010000286.1 GCA_018057605.1 Kofleriaceae bacterium
ACAAACAATATCGCCGTCGCAACGCCAGCCAAGCCCGATGACTTGGTCGACATCAGCCTAATCATCCCCGATGCCGTGATCGCCATGCGCTATGCGATCGCAAACAACTTCGTCGGACGTATCGTCTACCCTGTCAATCGTTGCCTGTTGCGGCGCGCGGTAGCCACCCAACTTGCCGCAGCGGCCTTAACCTTACGCGCTGATCAGCGGCGCTTGTGGCTGTGGGATTGTTACCGTCCAGCTTCCATTCAAAAAGAGTTCTGGAAGTTGATGCCGGATCCACGGTACGTCGCAAAACCAACGTTTGCAGCCGACGGCACGCCGCGCTCAGGCTCACGTCATAGCCGCGGTGCCGCGGTTGACATTGGCCTTGCGAATCAAGCCGGCGAACTGTTGCCGATGCCATCAGCCCACGATGAGTTCTCGCGCCAGGCCCACCGCGTCGTCGCTGCGCGCAGTCCGGCGGCGGCCGACTACGCGCTGCTGAACACCGCCATGACGGCGGCCGGGTTCACCGGCATAACTACCGAATGGTGGCACTACGACAGCAACAAGGCCGGCGCTTTTGCGATGGCGGATACCCCACTCACGGCTAGTGAGCCGACCGAACCAGCGCCTTAACTGCGTTTTCGCTCCGCAACCGTGCGCGCTTCACGCGGCGAGGCCGCTACGTCCGACCGACGCGGTACCAACAACCGTTGTTGCGACAAATTCAACTCAACCCCGACGCTGCGCGGCTCGATCGGCCGATAGGTGTGCCACCACTGCTGCGCCTTGTCGGCGGTCCACCAAAGCTCCGGCGGCAATTCGATAGCCCGCAACTGGTCTGCAAGGTCTTTAGCGCTCGCCGGCCGATGGATTGCCTCTTTTTGCAGACACGCCGTGATCAACAACGCGAGCTGTGGTGGAATCCATTGCGGCGCTTGCTCCATCAGGTTGGGCACGGGCTCATACAAATGGTTGTAATATACCGCCGCGTCGCTTTCGGCCGGAAACACTTCGCGGCCCGTGAGCAACCACCACGCCACACAACCCAGCGCATACAAATCACTGCGACCGTCGAGGCTGAGCCCCTTGGCTTGTTCCGGCGACATGAAACCAGGCGTACCAAGCACCGCTCCCATTTGGGTTAACCGCGGCGTGCCTGGCAAGGCGCCCGCAGGGTCATTGGTAGAGTTTGCACCGCCTGGAATCGGCACAAGTTGACCGTTCGGCAGTGCCATCATCGGCAGCGCTGGAAGATGCGCCGATTCATTGGCCGCTTGCACAATGCCGAAATCGAGCACTTTAAGAATATCAACTTCGTCGGCGGCACGGCAGGCAAACAAATTGGCGGGTTTCACATCGCGATGCCACAGGCCCGCGGCATGTGCTTCGGCCAGCGACGACAACGCTTGAATGAGGAACAAAATCACGCGGCCCGGTGGCTGCGGGCCAAACTGGCGGACCAGCGTCTCAAGATCAACACCGTCGAGTAATTCCATCACATAGAAGAACGTGCCGTCGTCGGTGACGCCGTAGTCAAACAACGCAATCGTGTGCCGCGATCGCATCGAAGCCAACGCTTGGGCCTCACGGCGAAATCGTTCCCGGATCTTAAGCGCCATCTCCCCGTCATAGCTCGCCTCGTTGCGCAGGAGTTTCACGGCGGCTTGGCGGGCCAACAAACGATGCTCCGCTCGCCACACTTCGCCCATGCCTCCTTCGCCGATGCGTGCCACCAACCGATAGCTGCCAAGTTCACGCACTTGCGCTTGCGCCGTCGTCGCGGCTTGCCGCGCTGCGCGCACGCTGCGGCGCAACCTTACCAAATTCCATGCAAACACTAACGCCAACGCAAACGCGACACCAACCGCCGCAATGCCAACGAGCACGGTGCGCCGCTCCAACTGTTTCGACGACGCCAAGATCGTTGATTCCGGAACCACGGTCGCAACATACCAATTAAGGGGCGTAGCAATACCTGCCCTGCTGCCGCCGATGGGCGTCACTGCGACGATGTAATTTTCATTGCCGGCGTTGATCGTGAAGTTGCGACGCGTCGGAGGGTGAAGGTTAGCAGCATCGGTGAACAAGGCGGCTATTGCCGGATCATTGAGGTCGCCGACCTGCAACAATCGCTCTTCGGCTAGTTGCGGCGCTTTGCGATCGGTTGCCGCATACACAAAAATTGCGCCATCCTCCGAGTAAACGATGGATCGCGCACCCGCAACCTGAATTTCTGACACGTAGGTCGAAAGCGCATTGATATCAAAATCCACCGTGAGCACAGCCTGCAACGTACCCTGGGCGTCACGGATCGCCTGTACCGCCGAAATCCCAGTAGTCTTAGTCGAGAAATAGGTACGCGGCGGAGTCCACGATCGGCCTGTTACGCTTTCCGCGTGGCGATAAAACGGCCGGGTTCGTGGATCATAACTATTTTTGATCTCTTCGATAACACGCACCGAATTTCCGTCGACAACAAAGTTGTTCCGGATCGAGCCAGCCGTCCCCACCGTGCTTTGTTGCACGCGAAGCGATGAGCCTTCATAGTACGACGAACGTAACATGCCGACGGGGAAGCTCACGCTGAGGTGCGAGACCCCAGCGTGGCCAAGGGTGAGGTCATGCATCGTCGGCGCGACAACTTCGATCGGCGCATCGGCCCGCGCGATGGGCACCAAGCGATCGAGAATCGGTTGCGCCTGATCCAACGCGTATGCGACTTGTTGACCAACATGGTCCGCAGCGCCAGCGAGCTGTTGCTGCACCAAGCCCAGGCTCGCCGTACGATTTGCTTGCCTGCCGAACCACAACACGCCTAGCCCTACCACGACCACCAGCAGCGGCACGGTCACGATTACACCGGTGGGTGACGCCAATGCACGCGCCAAGCGGTTCGATGTCGAGCCCAGTTCGGCCTGACTTGTTGCATGCGAAGTCGCCACGCCCAACTGTAACACCGACCGCTGCCGACCTGGCCAGGTGTTCACGCGGGGCGGCTAAACAGACAAAAACCTGATCATTAAATCAACGGCCGCGCGCCTGCGATCACAGCCGCGATGGCCAACGTACCGTCGAACACATGTCGGGCCGGACCGCGCATAAAAACCGTTCGATATTCGTGCTCGACGGTAATAGCCAACGCACCGCCAAGCAAATGAACCATCACTTCGCGCCCAACCTGCGCGCGCGCGGTGAGGCAAGCGGCAACCACCGTGGCACATGCGCCGGTGCCACATGCCAGCGTAATGCCACAGCCACGCTCCCACACAATCAAATCAATTTCACCCGACGCCCGTACGTGGGCAAATTCCGCGTTGGTGCGACGCGGAAACCATGCATGATGTTCGAGTTTGGTGCCGACCTCGCGCGCCAAATTTTCAGCTCGTTGGCGCGAATCAACAAACACAACCGCATGGGGATTCCCCATCGAGACCGCGGTAATGTCGACCATTTCGCGGCCCAGATTGACCCGCTCTTCGATGCAGCGTGCAGCGCTGTTGGACTCCGAAGTTTCCATCGGTATTTCTGGTTGGCTCAGCCGTGGCTGCCCCATGTCTACGGTTACAGTCGCAACCACACCATCGACAACTTCAAGCGTGCAACGTAGCGCTCCCGCACCGGTATCAATCAGCAGCTCAGGTTTATGCAGCCCGCCACGATCATGAAGAAACTTGGCAACACAGCGCAGGCCGTTGCCGCACATTTCGGCTTCACTGCCGTCGGCATTGAGCACACGCATGCGAGCATCGGCACCAGGACTCACTGGCGATAGCAACGCCAATACACCGTCCCCACCTACACCAAATTGCCGATCACATGCAGCCCGCACAAACGCAGCGCCTTGTGCAGCGTCGCGCACTTCAGCGCTGACACCACGAAGGTCGACAATCATAAAATCATTGCCAAGCCCGTGGTACTTTGCAAAGTCGATAGTTAGCCCAGCAGGCATTCCGATGTGCCTAGTTGCCCGAGTCGCCAGCGGGTGCAGGTGCGACTGGCGCAGGCGTCGGCACGGCGGCTGGTACCACCGGAGTCGGGGCCACCACCGGGGCAGACGGCTTTTCCGCGGCAGGCGGCGATTTTGGTGCTTTTTCGACTGCGGGTGCGGCTGCGCTTCCGGAATTCTCCTCGATTGGCGATGGTGTCATCGCGCTGCCCGCGTTTTCATTGACCGGCGGCAGCGTGTCTCCACTACCCGAAAGCGGTGCCGAGATTGGGGCACTTGCAGACCCAGTATCGGAGCCGGATCCTGCCGCTTCCATCGCTTTTTCTTTTGTTTTGCGCATCGCTTCAGCTTTGGCAGCCTCGGAATTGCTGAATTTCGCAAGCGAGTCGCCGCCGCGATGCGATGCCACATACGCTAGCGTCATCGAAGTCAGCATGAACAGCGTCGCGGCTGTCGCGGTCATTCGCCGAAGGAAGGTTGACGCACCGGAGCCACCGAACACCGTTGCGGTGTTGCCACCGCCAAACGCGCCGCCCATGCCACCGCCTTTGCCAGATTGCAGCAACACAGTGAGCATCAAGAAAAAGCACATCGAAATGTGCACGATGGTAACGAGGGTCGACATGTGAAGCTGCGTTCTAGCCCAAAGCGAGGCCATGCGCAAGCCTGAGTTAACGGGAGAAACCTTGGGATATTAGCTAATTACGCGACATGCCCCAACGGACAGCAGCAGGTGGGCAGATCTTAGCGCCGCGCGCCTTTAACGATGGCGACAAAATCGTTTACGTCCAATGACGCGCCGCCTACCAACGCACCGTCGATATCGGGCTGGCTCATCAACGATTCAACGTTGCTTGGTTTAACCGAACCACCATATTGGATGCGCACGGCGTCCGCCGCAGCACCAAATTTCTCTCGCAGCCGCTTGCGTATATGCGCGTGAACCTCTTGAGCTTGCGCTGGCGTCGCGGTTCGGCCGGTGCCAATCGCCCACACCGGCTCGTAGGCAATCACCACCTTTTCACTGCTGACAATCACGCCATTTTCACCATTCACTGCCGGGCCAACGCCGCCCAACGCAATGTTCACCAAGCCAGGCGTGAGCTGGGCATCGATCACCTCGAAGGTTTTACCGGCATCGCGTTCAGCATCGGTTTCACCGACGCAAATGATGGCCCCAAGTCCTGCGGCCAACGCGGCCACCGCTTTTTTGCCAACACTTTGACTGGTATCACCAAAAAACTGCCGGCGTTCACTGTGGCCGACAATCACCCATGTAGCACCTGCGTCGACTAGATGCGCCGCCGAAACCTCACCGGTCCACGCGCCTTTGGTTTCCCAAAAACAATCTTGGCCGACGACCGCGAGCGACGAATCATCAAGGCGCTTCGCGACATGAGCGAGCGCCGTGAACACTGGCGCGACGCCGACTTGAACACCTTTGATAGCTGCAACGTGATTTTTGAGCTCGGTGACCATGGTCACCGCCTCACCAATAGTTTTGTGCAGCTTCCAATTTCCGACGACGAATGGCGTACGCATGGCTACTTTTAACACAAAAACGGCCGCGCTAACGCTCCTGCATTCGATGTTTTAACTGCACCGCACCGCGATCAAACGCAGAGTTAGTAATTTATGCACAAGTCCTTAGCTGCCTTTCACAACTTTGCGCTTGCTGACTTTGTTGCTAACGCCAGATTTCGAAACCTTGGGTGCTTTCGCTTTGCCCAGGCCTTTAGCGTAGGTGACCTTATTAGCACTCCCGGATACCGTAATCTTGCCCACTGCATCGATCGTGACTTCATTGGAAGCCCCATTGATCGCGACTTTTTTGGCACTCACAATCGAAATCTTACTGCTCGCGCCGTCAATCGAAACCAGCTCACACTCACCAAGCACAGTAATTTCGCTCGACGCATTGCTGAAGGTCACCGTCGCATCGGCGCTGCAATCGTGGGTAAAAACTGCACTTGAATCAGAATATTCCGCGTCGGCCATTGCCAAACTAGGCAGGCCAAGTAGCGTTGCGACGAGCAGTACGGCGAGGTGTTTCATAGCGTAACGGTAACGCATCTCGGTTAGCGGTACCAGCGGGGTATCGGCCGGACGCGCCCGTTCGTGATCTAGCTTACGGCACCTGGCGTGACCCAGGTTAACCGATAACGACAGGCGTCGGCCGTATGCGACGCGCACGTGGTGTGATCCACCGTCACATCGGTACCGCCGGCAAGTTCGATAATGCGTTGGAATTGAGCGCCCACCACCGCGCACATTTCGGGCGAGCCGCCGTAACCTTCAAGCATCAGATCGGCTTTCCCCTCGTCGACATACACGTTGGCCTCGCCCCAGTCGTGATACCGCGGCCAGAAGGTTGGCGTCGCAGCCAGCACGGTTTCGATCGGCAGCGACGCCGGATCAGCGCCGAACATGCGTGCGAACGTGGCTGAAATAACGCCCCGCCCTACTTGCCTCGTCACCGCCACCTTCGGCAACAGCATCGTCGCGTGGCCCAACAAATTCACAAACAGTGACAACTCTTGCCACGAAGTTGGCGCCAAACTCGAAACCAAAACCGGTGCAAACGAAGGTCGATCGACAGCCATGCGGTGCAACGCGGCTTCGCCCAAATGGTGCGCCATGATCTTCGATAGGACTCGAAAGTGGGCGCCTCGGATTTTGCCAATCGGCCCGCCCGGAAACATAGTCTGATCAGTAGCTAGATTCGCGCCATCGCGCTGCCCACTATCAGTGCCCTGGCCCGAGAGCGCGGCAAAAGGTGACAGGATTTGGTGAGCTGCTTGCTGGGCCAACGACACTGGCGACGGGGCCGCCGGCCGCGGCGCTTCTTCGCCAGCGAGCCGCTCAAGCGCACGCCCCAACGCAGTTGCAAACGACGACGCTGAAGCCCAGCGTTTCTTGGGCGCGGGATCCAACCCTTTGACCAACACTGCATCCACCGCCGCCGACAACAGCGGCCGATGCACTGACGGCGGCACCAGCGTATCGTACAGCTGACGATGAATCACCTGTACGGCGGCACCCGATCCGTACGGTGGCCGCCCAGTGAGCATGCAATACACCGTGGCGGCAAGACCATACACATCGGTTTGAGGTGTATCCGCAGCTTCAAGGAACGACTCCGGTGCCGCAAACCCTGGCGTGCCAGCCGCTTCACGTTGATCACCGGCTTTAACAGCAACACCAACATCGACCAACACCGCTCGATCGCGTTCCCGATCAAGCAAAATATTGGCCGGCTTCACATCGCGATGAATCAGTCCACGATTATGCATGGCATCAAGGGCGTCAGCGATTTCCAACGTTACTTGCGAGATCGCCGCAGTAGGAAACCATTCACCGCGCTCAATCGTTGCCCGCAACACCTCAGACAGCGGTTGGCCTTCGACCAACTCCATCACAAAATAGATATCACCACCGTGCTCGCCCAACGAAAACACCTGCACCAAATTGACGTGGTGCATGGACGCCAACAAGCCAGCCTCAGCGCGAAATCGCGCCACCAAGTCCCGATCGC
>JAGPDK010000287.1 GCA_018057605.1 Kofleriaceae bacterium
ATCCATCGCTGGCGGCGCAACGGTCGCCGACGAGTCCGTCGATTCCGGCGTATCGCGCACCGACCAATCCATCGCTGGCGGCGCAACGGTCGCCGACGAGTCCGTCGATTCCGGTGCCACGGTCGCCGACGAGTCCGTCAATTCCGGTCGCATCGAACCGTACGCCGCCCCCTATTCCCGGTGCAGCCAGCCGCGAACGATCGCCTTCCATCGGTTCTGGCCTTGCGACACCGGCTGTTCAAGCTACGAAACCTGCCGCTCCCGCAAGTGTGGCGCCTGTGGCGCCACGGCCACGTACGCCAACGCCCGCTCGTGTTGCGTCGGCGGCTGCGGGTTTGCCACGGCGGCGAGCTAGTACCGGTGCCGGTGTGGTGATGTCAAAACCTGCGGTTGTCGTCGGTACGCCAAGTCGTAATAGCCCGGTTCACCAAAGCCAAAGCCAACCCCGAGTGCGCAGCGCGCGTGAAGTTGAAAGCTCGATCACGCAGCCACGCGCGATTTCGGAACGCAGTTTAGACGAGGTCATCTTGGCGTATTTGTCCGAAGACTCTAAAAATCAAACCTGAGGAACCTAGTACCGCAAATCCTAATTCCGTTCAGAGTTCCTGATTGATTGGCGGTACGAAGCAAAAATGAGGCTAGGACCGAGCCTCAATTGGGATCACGCACAGGGTTTTTCCCGGCCTCACCCGAAGGGGCCGGACGTGGAGCGAACTAAGCGAACGCTTGGGAGCGAGCACGCCAAACCCTGATCGAACTTAGGATGCGAGGTTCTAGTGGTAACGTACCTGTCATGACCGCTCGGGTGAAAATTTATACCACGTCAACGTGTGGCTTTTGCCATGCCGCACTCAAACTGCTGCGTGCGAAAAACATTGAGTTTGAGCACATTGATGTGAGCCGCGATCCAGCAGTCCGTCGCTGGTTGGCTGACGCTACGGGCCGAACTACGGTGCCGCAGATCTTCATTAACGATGTGGCGGTAGGTGGGTACACCGATATTGCGGCCCTCGACCAATCGGGCAAACTTGACCAAATGTTGCGATAGCACAGTGACCGCCACGGGCATGGTTGTAGTTATCGCCTAGCCGCCGCTTTTTTGAGTGGATAACGTTGCAGCGAACTTTCGATGAGAAGTTTGTGGGGATATAATCCACGGCGTGTCAGCCAATACGTTTCTCCACGGTACCGCCCGTATTACCGCCAAAAATAGCGAGCTGATTGCACGCACGCATCGGGTTGCGCATGAGGTTGCGCAGCAACATGCGAATGCGGTGGATATCGAAAATCGTTTTCCAACGGAAACCTTTGCAGCGCTCAAGCAAGAACGCTTGTTGAGCGCTGCGGTACCAAAACAATTTGGTGGTGCTGGTGCTGGCATGTCCGAACTCGCCGCCCAATGCGCAACGCTGGCGCAAGGCTGTGGGGCCAGCGGCATGGTACTGGCCATGCATCACATTCAAGTTGGCTGTATGGCGCGGCACGGTGCCGATGCGCCTTTCTTTCAAGCCTATCTGCGCGAGGTCGTCGAAAAACAACTGCTCATGGCGTCGGTCACGTCAGAGGTTGGGACGTTTGGCGATACCCGTTCGAGTATTTGCGCAATCGAAACGTCTGGTGACCGTTTTTCGCTAGTCAAAGATGCCACCACGGTTTCCTACGGGGCACACGGTGACGCATTGTTGATCACGTGCCGTCGCAATGCAGCTGCCGTCGCCAGTGATCAAGTTTTAGTGTTGGCAAAAAAAGCTGACTATCAACTCGAACAAACCACAACCTGGGACACGTTGGGAATGCGTGGCACGCAAAGCCCGGGTTTCAAAGTGACGGTCGCGGGGCTCGCTGAACAGGTTGTACCCGGCAGCTTTGCCGACTCGTCGGCGCTTTCGATGGTGCCGTATTCGCATATTTTGTGGGCTGCGCTGTGGTGGGGCATTGCCGCCGACGCGGTGTCACGTGCTGGCGCATTTGTGCGCACCGAAGCCCGCAAAAAACCTGGGGTCGTGCCAGCCAGCGCAACCCGCCTCGCTGAAGTGCAAGTGATGTTGCAAGCGATGCGACATAATTGGATGACGTTGGCTAATGAGTTTGATGAAATCGTGGCCAGTGGCCAACAAGCCGAACAACTTACAACGGTAGGTTGGGCTCTGAAAATGAACAATCTCAAAATCGCAGCGTCGGATATGGCGCCGCAAATCGTGCATCGCGCGCTGCAGATCATTGGCATTACCGGCTACAAAAATGACTCCAAATTTAGCGTGGGTCGGCACTATCGAGATGTGTTGTCGGCGTCGCTGATGATTTCGAACGATCGAATTTTGAGCAAAAGCGCAGCGATGTTGCTGGTGTTTAAAGACGACTGAGCGACGTCGCTTCACTACTTGCCGCTGAGGGTGCTTATGTCTGCTACGGATTACGATGCTGGCAAATTTTATGACGGGCTGGTCAAACATCGGTTGATCTTGCCAACTGGCGTTGCCGGCGCATTTGGACGCGGTCCGGTATTTGAAGACGTATTGGAGCGTTTCAATCGTATTGTCGACCAGCTCGCCATCGACGATCACGCGGAAACGGTGACGTATCCGCCGATTATCAACCGTGAGGTGCTTGAGCAAGTTGAGTATCTTGATTCGTTCCCACAACTCGCGGGTGTGGTCCACAGTTTTTTTGGCAAGGAACTTAAAGCGCGTGAATTGGCCGCGCGCGTGAAAGCCGGCGAACCGTGGGGTGAGTTTTTTGAACAGACCGACGTGGCGTTGACGCCAGCGGCTTGTTATCCGGTGTATCCGACGCTGCGGGGCACGTTGCCCGTCGGTGGTCGCACAGTTTCTCTGACGAGCTGGGTGTTTCGGCATGAACCGTCACCTGAGCCAACGCGCATGCAGGCGTTTCGCTGTCGCGAATTGATTCGCGTCGGATCCACCGACGACGTGGTCAAGTGGCGCGATACGTGGCTGCAGCGTGGGCTCGATTTGCTGACGCAACTTGGATTACCTGCCAAATCAGACGTCGCTTCGGATCCGTTTTTTGGTCGCGGTGGTCGGATGATGGCGGTCAATCAGATTGATTTAAAATTGAAGTTCGAAGTGTTGGTGCCGGTGATTTCAACGGAGCATCCGACGGCGGTTTGTTCGTTCAATTTTCATCAAGACAAATTTGCAAGCAAGTACGATATCAAAACCAGCGACGGCGAAACCGCCAACACCGCATGCTTGGGCTTTGGTCTGGAACGTTGTGTGATGGCATTGTTTCAAACCCACGGCTTTGATCCAGGGCTTTGGCCACGCGAGGTCCGGACGAGGTTGTGGCCATGACTCACGTAATCGCCCGCGCGGGTTTGCAACCCAGCACCTATACGCGCGCGTTGCCGCATGCCGAAGATCGGCTGTGGCCCGAAAAGAATTGTTACATAGACGTTTGGATTGGCTTGGCCCATGGCTTGGGGCTTGACCCGTTAGCCATGATGTCGTTTTTGATCGCGATTGATTTCGAAGGTGATCAATGGACATTCTACAAGCCACAACACAGTGAACTCGCTGACCTTTACGGGTTTGATGTCCAAGAACTCACCGTGTGGAAGCCCTTGCTGGAACATGCCATTGAGCATCTTGGTGCGGGCAAATTAATTAGCACCGAAGCCGATGCTTACTACTTGCCCGATACCTCGGGCACCGACTACCAACGCAATCACGTAAAAACTACGATTGTGTTGGTGGAAGTGGATACCGACGCACAGCGTTGCGCGTACTTTCACAATACCGGTTTGCACTGGATGGCCGGCGAGGATTTTCGCAAAATATTCCGTGTTGATGCGCCGGCAGATCCAACGTTTTTGCCGCTGTTTGCGGAAGTTGTACGGCTAGATCGCTTGGTGCAACACTGCGCGACAACGCTGCAAAGCATGGCGCTGGGGCTGTTGCGGCGATACTTTGATCGTCGACCACAACACAATCCAGTTGCATTGTTTGGTGCGCGTTTTGCTCAGGAATTGCCCGCGCTGCAGAATCACGGCTTGGCGCATTATCATGCGTGGGCGTTCGCAACGACGCGGCAAATGGGTTCGGGATTTGAACTGGCGGCTTTGCATTTGGCATGGCTCGCTGGTGCCAGTGGTGCTGAGTCGACGCTGCGCGCGCGCGCCTTGTTGACGGCAAGCGAGGCATTCACTGAGATCTCGGCAGGAGCCAAAGCGTTCATTCTCAAGGCGGCGCGTGCGGTGAACGGCAAAAAGCCGCTCGATGTGACCGAACAGTTTGGGAGATGGGCGCTGGCGTGGGACCGCGCGATGGCCGAAATTGCTTTGGCACTTGAACCTGAATCCGGTGCGGTAGTTGGCCAATGACCGCGTTGCAGCACCAGCAAGATCAGCCCGGGTACGGCGTTGTGGAGCCGGTCGGCTCCGCTCTGACATCGGCGGTGATGCCCAGCCTCGCGGCGTTGCCGGGCCAGGCGTTGCGCGCGGGCATTGATGTGGTCAGGGTCAGCGAGATCGCCGCGTCACTCGCGCAATTTGGTGCAGCATTTGCCAAGCGACTGTTTACCGACGCAGAGATCGCGTATGCCCAGACTGGTGGCGATGCTACGATCGTAGCTGCGCGTTTTGCGGTGCGTTTTGCAGCGCGTGAAGCCGCTATCAAAGCGTTTGGGCTAACCGAGGCCGGTGTCAATTGGTGCGAACTGGAAGTTGTCCGGAATCCGGACGGACGTTGCGAACTGGTTCCCCATGGCCGGGCGCGTGACGCGATCGGTCCGTTACTACAATGTGTCTTGAGCATGTCGCATGAAGGCGACTACGCCACGGCAATCGTGCTGGCGATGGTTGCGGTTTAATCAAGGTAAAGGTCTGTTATGAAGCTGGAACAACTCGATCAAATTCGCACCGTAATTCAAGAGCATGCCCGCTTAACCCAAGACATGGCTACGTTGACGGACCAGAGCGATTTGTATCAAGCTGGCATGACGTCACATGCTAGCGTAAACGTGATGCTTGCACTCGAAGGCGCCTTCGAGATTGAGTTTCCGGATCACATGCTCAAGCGCAGCGTGTTTGAAAGCGTCAGCGCGATTGCGACGGCGATCGCAGAATTGACAAAGAGCTAGGCGTCGTGACCGTGGCTGCGGGGTCATCCGTATCGTTAACGAGTGCCACGTGGGACGTTGCTGCAACGGCAGCGGGTTCGCTGCGCACGGTCGAAGATGTGGGATTGCATCCGCCGCCATGGTTTGTCACGACGGATGTTTCGACTGCGGCAGCAGCGCTGCGCGAAATCGCAGCATGGTCAGATGTTGCTGCAACCCGGCGGTTTGATGCTGAGGATTGGTGGTGGCGCACGCGGTTTTCGCAACCCATCGGCACGGGCCGAGTTTGGCTGTGCTTTGACGGCCTCGCAACGCTGGCTGAAGTTTGGCTCAATGGTCAGCCGATTTTGCGTAGTCGCAACATGTTTCGGCGCTACGAGGTAGATGTCACGGCGCTGCTACGAGCTGACAATGAGTTGCTCTTGGCGTGTCGTTCGCTTGATGTTGAACTAGCCAAAAAGCGTCCGCGGCCACGTTGGCGCGCACCCATGATCGAACACCAACAGCTGCGCTGGTTGCGCACAACGTTATTGGGTCGGACGCCAGGCTGGTCACCGCCGGTTGCCGCGGTGGGGCCGTGGCGGGAAATTCGCTTGGAGCAACGCGGTTTGCCTAAGCCGGTGGGGCTTACGCGCGAGGTTTCGATCGATGGGACCACAGGGATCCTTTCGATTCGCACTGGCTTTACAACGGATGTTGCAGCACCGACAGCGGTGGTGCTGGTGGTGCGGCGTGGTGCCGCGAGCTGGCGAGTTGGGCTGCAGGCTGATGCCGCGCAGAAATCAGCCGAATCAAGTACGGCGATGTGGCGGGCAACGTTAGCGATCCCCGATGTCGAGCGCTGGTGGCCGCATACCCATGGTGAACCTGCGCTGTATACTGCTGCATTGGAGATTGCGTGCGGCGGGCAAACGTATGTGCATCAGCTGCCGGAGATTGGCTTTCGCAAAGTTGATTTATCCATTACCGACGGTGATTTCGTATTTTATATCAATGGCGTGCGGGTTTTTGCGCGCGGCGCGCTGTGGACGCCGCCTGATGTCGTGACCTTGGCAGGCACCGCTGCCGCTTACGCTGTGAGCCTTGCACGTGCCAGCGCTGCTGGGATGAACATGTTGCGCGTGCCTGGGACCCATTATTATGAATCCGATGATTTCTATCGCGCGTGCGATGCCGCTGGAATCATGATTTGGCAGGATTTCATGTTTGCCAATATGGATTTTCCCGACGGCGATCCAGATTTTATGGCCGATGCCAAAAGCGAAGTGCGGGACCAACTACAACGGCTAGCGCCGCATGCGTGCGTGGTGCTGTGGTGCGGAAATAGCGAAGTGGAACAACAAGCTGCGATGTTTGGGGCCGAACGCGTGCGCTGGCGTTCGCCGTTGTTTTACGAAACCATCGCTGCACTTGTTACCGAACTCGGCGGCGGCGTGCCGTATGTACCGTCGAGCGCTACCGGTGGCAGTTTTCCCCATCAAGCTAACAGTGGGCCAACGTCATATTATGGAGTCGGCGCGTATCAGCGCGGCTTTGATGACGCACGGCGTGCCGATGTGCGATTTGCGTCGGAGTGTTTGGCTTTTGCCAATGTGCCTGACCCGGTGGGCATCGCCGATATGCCGGGTGGCCATGGCTTACGCATGCACAATCCACTTTGGAAAACGCGCACGCCCCGCGATCTTGGCGCCGGTTGGGATTTTGAAGATGTGCGCGACTTCTACGTGAAGTTGTTGTTTGCAGTCGATCCCGCGACGCTACGCTACAGTGATCACGAACGGTATTTGGCGTTGGGCCGGGTGGCGGCCGGTGAAGCGATGGCCGCGGCCATCACCGAATGGCGCCGAGCCGAGTCGCGGTGCGGTGGCGCGTTGGTGCTGATGCTACGTGATTTGTGGGCCGGCGCAGGTTGGGGTGTGCTCGACGCAGCGGGCCGGCCTAAAGCGGCTTGGTACTATTTGGGTCGGGCCATGGCACCGATTGCCGTGGCACTCACCGACGAAGGGGGTAACGGGGTGACGGCGCATATCCACAACGATCGTGGTCGCGACCTAACCGGCACGTGGCGCGTGCGCTTGTTGCGCCACGGCGAAACCGTAATCGCCGACGAGACACGGTCGGTTACGGTAGCGGCGCACAGCACGGTTACGTTCGCTGTCAGTGATTGTTTCGAATATTTTTACGATCTCAGTTATGCGTATCGTTTTGGACCGGCGGCGTATGATGTGATGCAGGCGGTGTGGACCGTAGATGGCGTAGCGTACCCAAGTTTCTATTTCCCAACTGGGCATGGATTTTCTCGGCGCGACGACCTTGGCCTTACCGCGGAATTGCGCCGAGGTGGCCCAGGCATGGCCGTGGTCCAGCTT
>JAGPDK010000288.1 GCA_018057605.1 Kofleriaceae bacterium
GCTTTTGGGGCATGCAGGATTTGATTCGCAAAATACCTGGCGTGATCAGCACCCGGGTCGGCTACAGCGGCGGTGATGTTGCCAACGCCACGTATCGCAATCACGGTACACATGCTGAAGCTATCGAAGTTGTTTTCGACCCAGCGCGCCTGAGCTTTCGCCAATTGCTCGAACTATTTTTTCAAATCCACGACCCCACCACAGCAAATCGCCAAGGCGAAGATCGCGGCGCATCGTACCGCTCCGGCATTTACTACACCTCGGCTGAACAACGCGCCGTCGCCGATGACACCATCGCCGATGTAAATGCATCTGGCTTGTGGCCAGGCAACGTTGTTACCGAACTCGTACCCGCTGGCCCGTTTTGGCAAGCTGAGCCCGAGCATCAGGATTATCTCGAACATCACCCCAACGGTTACACCTGCCACTTCGCCCGGCCCAACTGGAAACTGCCGAAGCGCGGCTGAGCGGCGGGCCGCGCAGCTGTGCACTTTATGGCGATGCAAGCACTGTTAGTGCGTCGATTCTGCGGAGTTTTGTCCACACGCTTCGACCAAACAACTACACTGCCGCCGTGATCGAACCTGTTAAATTTACCGTTGGCACCGCAATTTCGACGTCCGTGCGCATTTGGCTAGCCAATCTGCTGCCGTTCTCGGCGATCGCGCTGGTCCTTAACTTGCCCATGATTATTTGGTGTTTCGTTGCAACTGGTAACAAAGATCCAGTGCAATGGATGGCGGCTGTCCAGCTGTACCAATGGGTTGCCATGGGCGCCATGTTCATCGTCGGTGGGTTGATCAGCGCGGCAGTTGCGCATGGCACCTGGCTTCAATTGCGCGGCACTCGCATTTCAATCATCGAATCCTTGAAAGTTGCCCTCGCCAGCACCATCACCGTGCTCATCGTCGTGGTGCTTGCCGGCGTTGCAACGGGCGTCGCAGCGATTGCATTGCTGGTGCCAGGCATCCTGGTTTGGCTCAACTATTACGTCGCGATACCGGTAGCCGTCACTGAAAAGCTCGGTGCACTCAACGCCATGCGTCGCAGCCAAGCCCTTACGCATGGTTATCGCAAGCAGATATTTGCAGCGGCGCTTTTCGTAACAGCACTCAGCATTGGTTGCAGTTACTTACTCAACGAATTCATCGGCCTCAACAATACTTTTGGCACAACCACGACCGAAGCCATGCAGACCTCCAACGCCGCCTTGATGAGCAAAATTCATACGTGGTTGCCTATCACTACAACGTTTGGAGCGTTGCTTATGACTTTGACGTCAGTATTGCCAGCCGTCGTTTACGCCCAACTTCGCCAGGCCAAAGAGCCTGAGCATGTGCTCGCCACCGCTACCGCCCGCGTTGTGTAGCGAATCATGGCCGCAAACAGCTTTGCGCCGAGTCACAGCTGTTGTGAACAGTACAGCCAGGTGTTCCTGTCCTAACGTTCTCGACTCACCGTTGCCATAGCTGCCGAGTGCAACAAAACACGACGGCGCACGGTGTGGTCAAACTAACGGTTGCCGCTGCACTGCCGCTTTGTTTTGTAGCGATGTGGCCCTAGGGATTGAGTAAATCTTTCGGCCCGTCGTTACGTCCACGCCAAGGTTGCTCGCGCCGAACCAATGTGGCCAGCCGGTTTGACAGCAACGCAACACTGGCGCGCGCCATCGTGAGTAAACTACGCGACAGTGAAGGACATTCGCGACTTGGCAAGTGGTTCATGCATGGAACCACAGCAACCTTTGTGCCGATGGCGACGGGAATCGCAACGACCCGTGGTCAGCGCTCAGGCCGCGCGCTTCGGCCTGCACCCAGTTTCTGACGGATCCACGCACCAGAACGCTACACATGTGCCCGATCGCTCACGGCCGACCTAGCTTGTTATTCGCGTCAACGTGCTTTCGCTCACCGCCAAACTCACCCGTCAGCGAACAACTACCGGTGTCCACGACCTGGGGTTCGTGATGTTTTCGGAGCCGGCCCAGTGCGACCTTCGCACTGCAAATGTACGCCGCGTTCGAATCAATAAGCTGCGTGCACGGTACTCAATCGGGGTTACCGTCGGCGACGCAACCGATGTGACTTACAGGTCAAGCAGCCGAAGGAGCTTACGCATTGTGACGTTCTGGAATGCGCAAGAACTGCACCTCGATCAGAACCTCGCCGCACGAGCCTGGTTGCACCTGCACATCTTGCGCGTTAGTAGGATGCGACAAATTCGCAAATCTTAACGCGCCGCAAAAATCGCCCCATCAAATTTACAACGCTGTGCCAGCGTGCGTACCGTCGACAATCATGCCCACCGCATCGGCCGGTGGGGCCCTCATCAAGCGGCCCTCATTCATGTAGTGGTGGTCGGGCGCGCGTCTTGCACGATCGCAGCTATGGCCTGCCGTGACCAATCGTGTTGCACAAAATTTGCATGCACCGCGCAAGCGCTCAACGACCAGCGCGCCAGCCAGCGAACACGCAACCCAAAGCTGCCGTCGTGAATGCGGGCCGGCTAGTGGTCTACGTATCGCTGGCACTCGCGCTACAGATCACCGTCGCTATCGCAGTCGCGCTGTGGCGCCGTCGAAGATCCGCGATATCGCTTGCCCCCGCTATGGCACCACAACCTACGCTTGCAGCCTCCGGCGCCTGGGCCGGCTGGCGCGAATTCCGCGTGGAGCGTCGCGAGTACGAAGACAGTGCACACACGTTGTGCTCATTTTATCTAGCACCCGTCGACGGCGCAGCGCTGCTGCCGTTTGTGCCTGGCCAGTTTCTCACCTTCGCTGTGCCGATCAGCGCAGCGCAAACGCTGACCCGTTGCTACTCGTTATCCAACGCGCCGAGTGCCAGCAACTATCAGATTACCGTGAAACGCGTGCTCGCTCCGTCGGGACAACCCGCGCTACCGCCGGGCGTCTGCTCCAACCAACTACATGACCAGCTGCACATCGGCGACGTCATCAAAGTTAAAGCGCCAGCTGGCCGCTTCGTCGTGAGTCAGGAACCCAATGTGCCGATCGTGCTGATCGCGGGCGGCATTGGCATCACCCCGCTGTTAAGCATGTTGCGCGGCGGTGTGCTAACTGCAAACAATCGCAGCGTGCATCTATTCTACGGCGCTCGCTGCGGCGCCGAGCACGGCTTCCGCACGGAGTTGGCAACGCTCGCACGCGAGCACGGCAACTTTCACCTGCACGTTGTCTACAACCAGCCCGATCAGGACGACGAACTCGGCCGCGATTTCGACCATCTTGGTTTTATCGACGTCGACCTGTTGCGGCGAACCCTACCGGCCGGGCGGCATACGTTTTACGTGTGCGGTCCACCACCCATGATGGCGAGCCTCGTGCCCGGGTTGCGCGCATGGGGCGTGCCGGCCGACGACATTTTCCAAGAGGCCTTTGGTCCGGCGTCGGTGCGGATCGACCACGTGGCCACCAGTGCGCCCCTTGATCAATTGCAGATCGTATTCAAAACCTCCGGCCGCACCCTCACATGGGATGGCAACGACAGCAATTTACTTGACCTCGCCGAGCGCCACAACATTGCTGTTGCGTCCGGTTGCCGGACAGGAAGTTGTGGCAGCTGCGAAGTCAGGCTGCTCGCCGGCACGGTTCGCTACGCAGCCAAACCAGACCATGACATCGCCCCCAACCATTGCCTTTTGTGCGTCGGGTCGCCCGCTGGCCCGCTGGAGCTCGAAGCCTGATGCCGGTAAAAGCTAGATTATTTACCCGCGAGGTGCTGCCTCACGTGGTGGCCTTCACGGCCCTGGTTGCGGCAACCCTTGCCATCGACGTTGGGTTGCACTTGTTAGGTGTGGTCTGGATCGGTCGCTACCTTGGTATTCCGGGTGTGCTGCTCATCGTCGGTTCATTCGGCTACTCCTTGCGGAAACGCAAGCTGATCAAGTTCGGCAAACCAGTGACGCTGCTGCGCCTGCACGAACGCATGGCATGGGCGGGCACACTGCTGGTGCTGGTCCACGCCGGCATTCACTTCAATGCACTGCTGGGCTGGCTCGCCATCGCAGCCATGTTGGTCAACGTCGGCAGCGGGCTGACCGGCAAGTTTTTATTGGAGAGTTCCCGCCGCCGGCTCACCGCGACGCGGCAACAACTACGCGATCAAGGTCTCGCTGATGCCGAGATAGAGGATCGCTTGTATTGGGACAGCCTAACGTTCGACGTGGTCAAACATTGGCGCGCGGTCCACTTTCCACTGACCCTGGCCTTTGCCGTGCTTGCTGTGGCACACATCGTCGCGGTGCTCATGTTTTGGAGTCGGCCATGAAGCACCACTGGATCTGGTACATCATCGTCGTCAATCTACTTGGCTTGCTCGCCCTCGCCTTCCTGTATCCCAGTGCGATGTTAAGCCCAGGCGACCTCATGCCAGTACATGCAGAACTCGCCGACAAATGTTTAGCGAGTCACGCACCCTTTCGCGGCGCTGTTGCCGACCGGTGTATCAAATGTCACGCCGTAACGGACATTGGCATTCGAACCACGCGCGGTACCACGGTCACACCAGCCACCGCACCGGCGAGCACCGCTACATTTCACCAACAGCTCAGTGAGCACAATTGTATTGCCTGCCACAGCGACCACACCCCGCTAACCCAACGTCACTTCTCGCACGGGCTGTTGCGTCCTGCGACCCGCGACAACTGTGTGTCCTGCCATACGGCGCCAAGCAACGATCTGCATCGCAACCTCGGCGCAAACTGCAAGCAGTGCCACACAACGGAACATTGGACACCCGCAACTTTCGACCACGCCCTGTTGCCAGCGGCCACGCTCGCGCGTTGCGAGAGTTGTCACAGCGCACCACCCGACAACTTTCATCTCCAGATCACCGCAGCCTGCACCCAATGCCACAGCCCGGCCGGTTGGAAGCCGTCGACGTTTAACCACGATCGCTACTTTGTCCTCGACCGTGACCACAACACAACCTGCGCAACCTGCCACAGCAACAACGACTTCACGCGCTACACCTGTTTCGGTTGCCACGAGCACACGCCAGCCAACATTCGGGCGGAACACGAAGAAGAAGGCATCCGCAACTTCGACAACTGCGTGTCATGCCATCGCAGCCCCGACGACGAAGGCGGCGACCGTGGTGACAACCGCGACGGTGATGAGTAGTGATGAGTAACCCTATTGGATTAACCCATGGATCAGCACGGTCATCGGCAAACCAGCAGCGACGAGCTGGCGACACCGGTACAAAAGCGTAAGGTGCCTACGCCACCCAACGACTACAGCGCGAATTGAACACCGAGGCGCGGCCCCAAGCCGATGCCCGGACCACCAAACACCATGACGTCAAGCGCAACGGCGAAGTCTATTGTGAAGCGCGCCGTGGCCTTGATACCGACGCCGCCTTCAAGATAGAGCCCGTATTGTCGAACCGTCGGCAAGTCAGACACAATGCGATTTTGCCACTCGCCGCCAACACCCACCATCGCGGTGACCGTGCTGCGCTGGCGAAAGATGGCGCGGTAACCGACGGAAACAGGTACGAAGAACTGGTCAGGACCGTTGAGTACGCCAATCGCTGCACGCAATCGACTGCGCGTGCCGGCGCAGCCGAAACGGTAGAGCACTTCGGGTCGAATCCCCATCGTCAATCCAACCACGGTTACTTCGGCTGGCAGTCCAACTGTGAATCGGTGCGCTGCCAACGGCGATTCCGTTCCAGTTAGATCACTCGCGGCCGCTGACCGCTCCACACAATCGGTGATGCAGGGCGCTGCCGCTGCCACAGAACCAAATCCCAACCCAAAGCCCGCCGTGAGACATACTGTTAGCGCCGCGGCCAACAATTTTTTTGCCGACTGCGTTACGCGACGCGGCTGAATGCGCTCGGCCAACCGCAGCGAGTGATTAGTAGGCATAAAGCGACCAATCCTTCAAAGCTGCCAGATAGCCGCCGCCTTCTTCCACTCCAAAGCCAAGACCAAACTTGCCCTTAGTTTTCGCCGGCGACCAAATCCAGATCTCGCTATCACCTTGTGGAAAAATCACGGCGAGTGGCTCACTGCTGCAGTAGAAGCGACGCATGACACTTTCAAATAACGCTGGACGTGGCGAGATATCGTTAAATTCGATCACTGCACCCCAGCCATTTGGCAGCGGCTTGGGCAACAACGCTCGCTCGTCGGCGGTTGGCATTGGCAACCCGATCCCCACAACGGCGTACGCCGGCCGATGAGCTTTTAACGCGTCGGTGTGAGGCACCAGCATTTCAACCGGCGCGGCAAACCTAGTGGCATGGCGCAGCTGGGCCACAAACACTTCATCCCCAGCGTAAAACACGCCAAACAGCGCATAGCTATCTTGTGGATTAGCGACCACAAACGGCGCATTCGATCGCAATCGGCCAGGGGTATGGGCCATGCTCGACGCCGGCCACAAGCCAATTGATAAAATGACTATCACGCGCAGCCACTCACTTGTCTTACGCATTGTTGCAGCACGTCGGGTCATGGACGGCACTCCTGTGGCAAACCGCTCGAACTGACATTCATGCGGTCTAAGGTCTTTTTGCACGACGTTGTGCAGCTGGTAGCCAGCGTCGCATTGCCCCAGCACGCGCCACCATCGACGTAACGATCGAGATTGGTGATTTGTCCAGCAGCGGTATCCTGCGCTTGGATACACGCAACATAGGTTGCACACTCGCCGGATTGCGGCACTGACTCACCCCAGCATCCCGCCAACAGCGCGAGCCCCAAAGGCAACCACCGTGCTTGCCGCAACCAGCGCGGCGGCCCATCGAAGCAGTTTGAGGCAAGCCTGGACTGCGCACGAAACGCATTGACCGACGAAGAACCAGTACTCGTGGCAAAATATCGCGCCATGGCCGAGTTTATTGCAAATTACGAACCAATAGAGCTTCAACCACTACCACGGTATCAAGCGCCAAAGCAGGGTCCCCTTCGCACCAAGCGAGCGAGTGCGCACATTTGTCGCGTAAAAGTCAATCGCTGCTGGATTTTGCGGGAAAGTCACGGCGCGGGTCACCGAACCATGTGATGGCGAATCAAAGTGCAGCAGCTTGCGAGCCCAACCCCACGCCGCAACATTCATAACCCCAGCATGGATATGTTTGCGCAGTTCGATCCACCGTCGAATCGTGCGCTCGCCGACGCCAGTGCAACGCTCCGCGCTTCTTTGTCTCAATCTATGCAAGCGTCAGCCGTCGTACTAGGCGCACGGCAGCGTGGCGCCACCCGCGCCGCAAAGCGTAAGCCATGAAAATCGCCGTGATTGACACTCATGTGCTCATCTGGCATTTGTCGCAACCCACCAAGCTTGCGCCGCCGGTCAAGCGGTTTCGACCAGCCGTAGACCAAGGCGACGCTCACATCTTGATTCCGGCGATTGTACTGATTGAACTCACACTCCTG
>JAGPDK010000289.1 GCA_018057605.1 Kofleriaceae bacterium
GGCCAGCAACGGTCAGATCCTAAGCAAAGTGCTGGTACCGTTGGCCCTGCCCGACATCATCACCAGTTTGCGCTTTCAGTTCGGCTTGGCGCTTGGCTACGTCATGTTGGCCGAGGCTATCGATACGCCCCACGGTATCGGCCGCATGCTCGGCGACGGCGAGCGCCGCGGCTTGATCGAAAACAACTACTTGTTGTTGTTCATCATCGCCTTGTTAGCATTTGCCATCGACCTCATCATTCGCACGCTGCAACGCGGCGCTTTTCCCTACCGCAAGGATCTGTAGCGATGGCCGACAGCCCCGATAAAAAGTCTGCTGTGCCAACCGTTACGGCAGCGGTTGCACCAGCGGCCGCGCCAGTCGACCCCAAGGCCGCAGCCGATGCGCTCGCGGCATTTGAATCGGCATTGGCCGGCGAAGGTACTTCGGCTCTGGGCCTTAGCAATGCCGCTGCGCCCACTGCCGCTAGCGTGGCCACAAGCAACAAAGGCGTCCCCGAAATCATCGTCGCCAAAACCAGTGCCGCGATTAGCGGAGGCACCGTCGCGCTGCGCCAACCATTGGCGCAAAAGCCCCCGGTCGTTTCATTTCGCAACGTGACCAAGCGCTACGGTGATGGCCCGAATGCCTTCACCGCGATCCAAAATGTTTCGTTCGACATTCAAGATTATCCCAATCGCGGCGAATTCGTTTCCATCTTGGGCCCATCAGGTTGCGGCAAATCCACCGTCATTCGGATGATCGCCGGGCTCGCGCCGCAGTTTCCGCAAAGTGAAGGCGAAGTGCTCATCGACGGACTGCCAGTTGTTGGCCCCGGCGCCGATCGCGGCATGGTGTTTCAAGATTACACGTCGTTCGATCATATGAGTGTGCTGCAAAACGTCGCCTTCGGCCTGCAGTGTCGTGGCGTACCCTCGGCCGAGGCCTACGACAAAGCGCGCCATTGGATCGCCAAAGTTGGGCTTTCTATCAAAAACGATCAAGACAAATATCCGCACCAACTTTCCGGTGGCATGCGGCAACGTGTTGCGATCGCGCGCACCCTAATTCTTGAACCGCGGATCATTCTCATGGACGAGCCGTTCGGCGCCCTCGACCCACCAACTCGCGCACGCATGCAGGATAACTTGGTTGAATTGTGGCGGGAGCAAGCGCCGACAATTTTCTTCATCACCCACTCGATTGAAGAAGCCGTCTTCCTCGGCGATCACGTGTTAATTTTTTCAACCTCGCCGGGCACCGTACTCAAAAACATTCGCATTCCACCGCCCGATCGGCCGTCGATGGAAATGCACCGCGACCCACAATTCCGTGACACGGTGTTTGGCATTCGCGACATCATTGAAACGCTGGAATCTTCGCAGCGAGCGGGAGATTAACGTGGCGCCCCCAGGCAAATTTCGCGCGGGCATGTTCCGGTACATTAAAGAAGCGTTTACGTTTCGGTGGAACTTGTTGATCTTTGGCGGCGCAACAGCGGCCGCCGCCTTGTCAGGTCATTTCGATGTCGTGATGCCATTGGTGGCCGCTGCCGAGGTGACTTATTTGGCTGGCCTAGCCTCGCTGCCGCGCTTTCAAGGTGCCATCGATGCCAAAAGCCGAGCCGAAGAACGTGGCCTGACAACCAGCGGCGGCGCGGCCAGCACTGCCGCACGTAACACTGACGAATCATCCAAGACGCGGCTACTCGATGTGATGCGCAGTTTGTCCGACGACCGCCGCAATCGTTTTTTACGCCTGCGCGCCCGTTGCGCCGAAATGCAGCGTATCGCCAATGCCGTGCGTGGCGACACCCACGACGCAAGCGGCGCGTCACAACAATTACGGGCACCCGCATTGGACCGCTTATTGTGGGTGTTTTTGCGACTATTATTGTCGCAGCAAGCTGTCGCGCGGTTCATTCAAACCGCCAACGAAGGCGAAATCGATAAACAGCTTGTCGACCTGCGCAATCGTGAAGTCGCACGCGCGGCAGCGGCGCCCAACGATCCCGACGACCGCATCTTGCGCTCGTTGCGTGACTCAATCGCCACCGTTGAAATGCGCAAAGAAAACCTGCGCAACGCCAGAAACAATAGCGAGTTCATTGTGGCCGAACTCGATCGCATCGAAAACAAAATCGCCGCCTTGTCGGAACTCGCCGTCAATGCCGACCCGGATGCCTTGTCGGCGCAAGTTGATGCCGTAGCCGAGGGTATTACCCAAACCGAATCCACGATTCGTGAACTGCAAAACATCACCGGCATGTCGGCCGACCAATCGACGCCCGCCATTTTGGCGGCCGATGTTGAAACCGCGTAACTACCCCGCAAGGACGCCCATGGCTAACCCGCCGACCCCACCAAGCGATGCGCCGCCCGCGCCGACCGATGCCAAGATGCTCGCTGGCAATGACGGTGTGAACCGCAGCACCGCGCTGCCCAATCATTTTCCTGCGTGGGCGGCCAAACTCGCCGAGTTGTATTTTTCTGGTACTACGTCGACGTTCGTCCTGCACGGCAACACGTTCGATGTCGTGCCAGCGACGCCTGCCACCGAGGCGTCGCAGCGCTACATCGGCCTCGCTGATTTTCTAGCGGAACAAGTTTTCGGGCGTTGGGACCTCGTCATTCACTATGACCTTGCGCGCGGCTTGCGTTGCTTGGCAGGCAGCAACGGCAAACGGCTGACCAGCATGGTGGAAACTGCCAACCGCTGGATCGGCGACCTTCGCGCGCTGCCCCGCGATCCAACCAAAGCCCTCGCAGCGATCGATTTACTGGTTCAGAAAAACATTATGGCCGACGCTGGTGAACGCCTGCGTGCCGCAATCATTATTGACCACGCCGGATACGTTGCACCGTCGGGCGATCGCTTGGATCTAACCTCGCAAACCCACTTGGTCACCCTGCTAAACTGGGCTTCGTCGCCGTACGTCAAACGGCTAAATCTGGCGTTTATCCTAATCGATCCGCGCTGGTCGAGCGTTTCGGAACGACTCACTAGCAACCCGCACGTGGCCAGCATCGAAGTGCCCTTGCCTAGCGAGCCGCAGCGCACAGCTTTTTTAGCGCATCAATTGCAAGGTAAAGACGTGCCTGCAATGTCGGAATACTCCGTGCCCGAGCTCGGCAAACTTACCGCTGGAATTGGGCTTACCGATCTTGAAGTGTTAGTGCGCTCGGCGGTCGAGTCCGGCAAAAAGCTCGACCGCGACTATTTCAAAGAACTCAAAAAGCGACTGATCGAACGCCAAGCCCAAGGCTTGCTTGAATTCGTCGAACCCAAATGGGGCTTGGACACTGTGGTTGGCCACGAAGGCGCCAAAAAACGCTTACTTGACGACGCCGAACTCATTCGTCGCGGCGAACTCGACACGGTACCAATGGGCTACTTGTTTTGCGGGCCCGTCGGCACTGGCAAAACTTTCCTTGCACAGTGCGTCGCTGGCTCGATTGGCATTCCTGCCGTTGTCCTCAAGAATTTCCGAAGCAAGTATGTCGGCGAAACCGAAGGCAATCTTGAACGCGTCTTGGGCGTCTTGCGCTCGATGGGCCCCGTGGTGGTAATTATCGACGAAGCCGACGCCATGTTAGGGGATCGCGACCAAGGCGGCGACTCTGGTGTTGGCGCGCGTATCTTTGGCATGATTGCCTCGCAAATGGGCGACACCCGCTATCGAGGTAAGATCGTCTGGATGCTGCTTACTGCGCGGCCCGATTTGCTGCCGATCGATCTCAAGCGCCAAGGCCGCGCCGAAGTCCACATTCCGCTGTTCTACCCCACCGAGGACGGCGAACTCCGACAGATGTTTGTCAAGCTCGCGAAAAAAGCCGGTACCACCCTGGCCGTCGAAGATTTGCCCGCGGAGCTACCGCACCTTGGCAACTTATCTGGTGCCGACATTGAAGGCATCATTGGCCGGGCTTATCGCACGTCGCTGTTAGCCGGGGCGCGGCAAATCACCAAAGAAGCCTTGGGTACGGCCTTGCACGGCTTTATGCCATCGACGCAAACGCTGGAACGTGAAGCCCAGGAATTGGCAGCGATCATTGAATGCACTGACCTGGAATTTTTACCAACATCGAAGCAAGCCAAACTCGCCAAGCTCGGCGGCCGCGAGAAAATGCAAGAACGCTTTACCGCCATCACTCAGATTTTACAAAACAAGTAGCCCTGTCGGAACACGCAAAAGGCAAAAGGAGACCGCATGTCACGCGCCAGTTGGATCAATGATGACTCGCACCCCGATTTAGACGCTCACGTCGAAGACCTCGAACACTTTACAGCGGCCTTGGCCGACGGGGTAATCGACGCTGGCGAACTCACCCGGCAAGAACAAAACTTGATCACCGCGATGCGCGCGGCCGAGCCGGGTTTGTCCGACGACCAACACAGCAAAGTCACCAAAGTATTAGCCGAACTCACGGCCTACACGGTAATGAAGATGCTGCATGAAATGGCCGCCGCCAAGAGCGAGCGTGCCGCATCGCATAGCAAATAGATGCCGACCTCGCCAACCGTAGAACGGATGCGCACGGTGTTCAACTTGATTGAGCGCACGGTGGAACAACGCTGGGGCATCCCGGTGCGCATCGCCGATGTCCCTTCGCCATTCACCGGCGATCTCGATGGCGCATCCATTGCAATCGACTTCGACAACGATATTGAAAATGCACTTTTCATTCTTGTGCATTTGTTTGGACATACGGTGCAATGGAATACCTCGCTGCGCGCCCGCCAAATCGGCACGCGCCGACCAACCGAGACCTGGACCGCGGCCGAATTACTCGAATTGGCCGACTACGAAATCGAAGCTTGCCGGCTGAGTTTGGCCTTGCTGCATTCGGTCGGCATTGACGATCTCGATCAATGGTTGAGCGACTTCGCCGCGTGCGACGCCGCTTACTTAATGCACTTCTACCAGACCGGCGAGAAACGACCATTTCGAGAGTTTTGGAAAGCCAATTGCACTTTGCTGCAACCTGCTGAAATACCACTATTTTCTCCAACATCATGGATTTCCCGATTCGATGGCATCGTGGTCTAATTTCAGGTTGCGCTTCATGTAGGGATGCCTGCCACGATGGTCCCGAAATCGACCGTGCAAGCAAACCTAACCTGGCGACATATTGGTGTTTTCTCAATTGATTGAGTACGATACTTGTAATGCTCGCTAGGCGGATCATCGCGATTTCTTCTGACAAAAACTTTGCAAAGCAATTAACGGTTGCGTTGCGAGCTGCGGGAGGCGCGGCCGAAGCGCACCAAGACCTGCAAGGGCTTGGAAAGGGGGAGCTACAAACGGCACTTTTGGTGCTGCATCTCACACCTGAGCTCAATGCGGCACTTGCAAACTTGCTGCCGCGCTTGGTGGGCGATGCGCGGGTGATCGTGGTTATTCCTAAGAGTAATTTGCCCGTACTTGTCGATGTCATGCAGACCTCTGACCGCATCCTTGCGGTCCTGATGGCCGAAAATTTCGCAAGTTCTGAGCTTACCGCGATTGCCACACGAGCGTTAGCTGGAGACATCTTCGGCCTTGAAAAAATGGTGCCGTGGGGGACGCGGATCCACTCCGCCTTGGTTGGCGACTACCAAGAAAAATCGGTGTGCATTTCGTCGGTGTCGGAATTTGCCGAGATGATGGGCGTCCGCCGTAAGTATCGCGAGTCGATCGAGCAGTGCCTCGATGAAATGCTAATGAACGCGTTGTATGACGCGCCCGTCGACGACCAGGGCCGGCAAATCTTCTCGGATATTCCAACCAAGACACGGATTTCGCTGCGCGTTGAACAAAAAGTTGTTGTGCAATACGGCTGCGATGGCAAGAACTTCGTTATCTCGGTGCGCGATAGCTTTGGCGCACTTGAGCGCAATACCGTGCTCAAGTATTTACATAAGTGTCTGCACGCGGAACAACAGATTGATCGTAAAACCGGAGGTGCCGGCTTGGGCCTCTATCTGATGGCCAATTCCGCGACTCGCGTTATTTTCAATGTGCTGCCCGGCGTCGCAACCGAAGCGGTGTGCAGTTTCAACTTGGAAAGTCCAAAGGTTCAACTCGAAACTTTTGGCTTTTTCAACGAAAAAATCGACGCTGCTGGGCGCTTAGCGTCCGGGCCATCGCGATTGCTGCCGGCTGGCGCAAGCCACCCAGTGGAACGACGCGGCACGGAGCAACCGGCGGCGGCTCCCAAGGCGATGATTTGGGGTCTCGCCGCAGCGGTCGCTGCAATGTTTGTGCTCATGGTGGTCATTGCCTGGCCACGTTTTTCCGGACCCAAGAAAACCTCCGTCGAATTCAGTGTTGACCCACCGGGTGCAACCATTGAAATCGCAGGGCAGCCCGTGGGTATTGCCACCGATGGCAAGTTAGTAGTGCCTGACCTAATCGTCGATCGCAGCTACCCGGTCGTGGCGAAGCTTGACGGTTACGAAACAACCAGCACCTCGGTAACGGCCAAGGCCGGTGTGAAAGTACCGCTCAAACTCAAAGCGTTTGCAGCCACGGTGAAGCTCGATTCAAACCCAACTGGGGCAAGCATCACAATCAACGGCAAAGAAGTAGGCAAAACGCCATTCACGCTAAATGCGCTGACACCTTCAACCAAAGTTGAAGCATTGCTCAAGCGCGACGGCTACAGCGATGAAACGATTTCGATTGAGGTGCCCAGCCCAGGCAAAGATAAAGACATGATGGTGCCGCTTTCGGTTTCGCCGGATTTTGCGTCGTTGTTAGTGCGGTCTACGCCTCCAGGCGCCGAAATTTACCTCAATGGCCAATTGCTTGCGGGTCAAAAAACCCCAAGCGAACCTATTCTGGTGAAATCCGGTACCGAACATCGGTTGACGCTGGTGCTCAACGGTTATGTTGCCGAGACTCGAACGATTAAGCCGGCCCGCGGCGAAAAGGGCCTGGTCGTGCGAACCACTTTCACCGAAGGTATCGGGATGTTGATTGAGGCAAACGTTGACGGAAATGTAACCGTCGTTAGCGTCGCCGGATGCCGCAATCTACCGACACCAGCAACCTGTTCAGTCAAAGCAGGGGAATACCAAGTTGAGTTTTCTGGCAGCGGAACCAGCTCAAGCAAACGCATCATCGTGAGCAACGAAAACTCGAAGCTGTTATTCAAGTTTGGCTTCATTGAAGCAGGTAATGGCAAGAGCCTAGCCACCGCCGGTGGCACCCCAAGCAAACGCTTGGTGGCAGAAGAAGGCAAGGTGATCGTAAGCATCGTTGATAATGCTTCGTCGACCACACGCAAGCAGGTCGTCAACGTGGTTGCTGGTCAGACCGTGCGGGTTAATTGATTCATTGAAGCCTCGGGCTGTGCATTGACCCGCCCCGCCCCGCCCCGCCCGGCCCGACCGCCGCGGGTCAGCCCGCGACATGCATACCACCGCGAC
>JAGPDK010000290.1 GCA_018057605.1 Kofleriaceae bacterium
GAGTTGTGGTCAACCCTGTCAACCGGGGAAATTATTACCCACGCTGTGGCTCCGACGGTAGAAGATGAAGCCAAATGGGTGGCGCGCGAGATTGTAACGTTAGTCAAAGACGGCCGGCGCTGGAGCGACATTGCGATTATGTATCGCTCCAACATCCAAGCCAAAATTCTCGAAGAAGAACTGCGTGGCCATGACGTGCCTTACACCATGTACGGCGGCCAGCAGTTCTTTGACCGCAAAGAAGTCAAAGATCTCATTTCGTATCTACGCGTCGCGCTCAATCCACGCGATGAGCTTGCGCTGCGCCGCATCGTCAATTATCCACCGCGAGGGATCGGCGCAACCACGGTTGAAAAACTGGTGGCGGCGTCGCATGCCAGCCATGTTTCCTTGTGGGATGCGTTGCGCGCAGCAGCCGGCAATGCGCCCGATCAATTGCGGACGCTCGACGACGATGCGCCGCACGTTGACACTTCGCACATCAATACTGGTGAGATTCGTGGCGGCACCCGCGAATCTATCGCCGGCTTGGTGCGGTCCATTTCCAAAGTAGGCGTGGCCATCGAAAATGGCGGCGACATCGTGGCCATCACCAAATCACTGATCGAAGATATCGCGCTGTACGATGACCTGCGCGCCGCCGCTGCCTCGTTATCCGCAGCGCAACGCCGCATCGACAACGTCGAGGGCTTGATCGGAGCGTTGGGCCGCCACGCCGAAAAAGGTAAAGGCCGCGACGGCTTAGCAACGTACCTGCGTCAGTTATCGTTAGAGACCAACAAAGAAGAAGAAAAAGACGCTGGCGAAAAAGTCATTCTCACCACGTTGCATGGTTCCAAGGGCCTCGAATTTCCGGTGTGCTTCATGGTCGGCCTCGAAGAAGAATTGTTGCCGCACGCGCGCACCTTGCAACCGCAGGCGACCGACCAACCCGACGGAGATCACGCCACCGACATCAGCGAAGAGCGGCGCTTGTGTTACGTCGGCATTACCCGCGCGCAACGCAAACTTTACCTAACCCGGTCGTGTACTCGCATCAGCCGTGGCAACGCCATGCAGCGCACGCCATCGCGCTTTTTGCTCGAAGTCCCCGACGATCTACTCGAAGTCATCGACATCGCCGCCGTCGCCCGCGAGCGCGTCCCCACCGCCGAAGTCAAAGGTTTTTTCGCCGGATTCAAGTTCGAAGAGTAGTGCCCAGCACCTTTTCGTGCACCACCCCATCCATGTTTCACAACAACCACTGGAACTGGCAACGCCAACCCTAACTTAACCCGCCTTTGCTGAATCTTTGCAACCCGCACACGCGCAGGCTCCACCTCGCTCGCGCTAAGGCCGCTGTGAGCCCGACCGTTCACATAATCCTCAACTATCCTGCGCATCGCAGCACAGCGCCGGTTATGCTCTCGCCATGTTTTCAAATCGTACATTCATAACCACAGCATTAGTAGCCGGCCTCGCAACCGTCGCGGCCCAGCCATCCCAAGCACAAGACGCTGGCAAGCCAAAGCCAGCCGCCGCTGCCGCACCTGCAACACCAGCCGCACCGACCGCCGTGCGCAAAATGCCAACCCCTCCCTCGGTGCCAGCCCCGGTGCCAGCGAAAAATCCCAAAGCCGAGGCCGCAGCGGTTGCCGCACTCACCACTGCGAGCAACGCGTTCGCTGTAGATCTATGGAAGACCCAGCGCGCAACCACAGGTAATCTTGCCATGTCGCCGACCAGCATTACCGCCGCACTGGTGATGACATGGGGCGGCGCAAAAGGAAAAACCGCAACGCAAATGCGCAAAGCGCTACACCTGCAAGGCGACGAAGCCTCGGTTTTCACGGGTTGGCGCGGCCTGTCAACGTCACTGCAAGATCCGTCGCGCCAACTCAAACTGCGGATGGCGAATCGGTTGTTTGGCGAGCAAACGTTCGGCTTTGAACAACCATTCCTCGACAAAACCGCAGCGTCATTTGGAGCGCCGCTCGAAAAGCTCGATTTCATCGGCAAGACCGAGGCGCAACGTTTACGCATCAACGATTGGGTTGCCACCCAAACCGAATCGCGCATTAAAGATCTGCTCGCACCCGGCATCCTCACGCCAAACACTCGCTTAGTGCTGGTCAATGCAATCTATTTCCTAGCGCAGTGGGCGACGCCGTTTACCCGTGAAAAAACCCGCGACGCAGCGTTTAACGTCGTGGTGGGCACGCCTAAAAACGTTCCAACGATGCAACAAGCTGGCACCTTCCGAACCGCCAAAAGTGGCAAAGCCGCCGTACTTGAATTGCCCTACCAAGGTGACGACACCGCCATGTGGATCGTCTTGCCCGACGCAGCCAATGGGCTAGCGGCTGTCGAAGCCGCACTATCTGCCAAACAAATCGCCACCTGGAACCGCAACCTCAAAGCCCAAGAGCTCGACGTTCATCTGCCAAAGTTCGAAGTCAATCCAACAGCTGCAATGCTATTAAACCCAGCGCTACAAAAACTCGGCATTACCGACGCATTTAGCGATGCCCGCGCCAACTTCGCCGGCATGGCCGCACCGACTGACGTCACCAAACGTCTGTATATCTCTTCGGTCGTTCACAAAGCGTTTGTGAAAGTTGACGAAAAAGGCACCGAAGCTGCCGCAGCCACCGCGGTCGTCATGGCGACCAAAGGCGCGATGCCAGCACCGGCCACCGCGTTTCGCGTAGATCACCCGTTCTTGTTCATGATCGTCGACAAAAAAACCGGCTTGTTGCTGTTCATGGGCCGTGTCGTCGACCCGTCGCTGAAATAGTTCGGTACCGGCTTTGCTGTTCGGCTACGTAAGCAAAATTATTTAGTCCCGAACATCCGGTCGCCCGCATCGCCCAAGCCTGGCACGATGTAGCTTTTCTCATTGAGGCCAGGATCGATGGCAGCCGTGAAAATCGGCACATCGGGGTGATGATCGTGGAAAACTTTAATGCCTTCGGGGCACGTCAACAAGCACACAAACTTGATCGATTTGGGCCCGCTGGCCTTGAGCCGATCCACCGCTGCGACCGCCGAGTTGCCAGTGGCAAGCATCGGATCGACGACAATGCAGTCGCGATCCACCATGTTTTCCGGCACCTTATAATAATACTCAACCGCGACCAGAGTTTTGGGATCACGATACAGGCCAATGTGGCCAACCCGCGCCGACGGTAAAATCTCCAACATCCCTTCGAGGATGCCGCCGCCAGCGCGTAAGATCGAAACGATCACAACCTTTTTGCCGTCGAGCTTGGGCGCCATGGTCTTGGCGATCGGGGTTTCAATTTCGACCATGCTCAGCGGCAAATCGCGACACACTTCGTAGCCGAGCAGCATGCTAATTTCGCGCAGCAGCGTGCGGAACGAGCGCGTTGACGTGTCTTTGTTACGCATCAGCGTGAGCTTGTGCGCAATCAAGGGATGATCAATTACAGTTACCTGGCCGGCCATGGCCGCAGCATCGCAGGGCCGATGCCGCGGGGCAAGGCCAGCACCATGATTCCCAGCGCACACGTGGCACGCGCCAGTTACAACCAAGAGCGCTCGGTTGGCATTTTTAGCCGAAGGCGTTTGACGAAACCTCGCGACCCGTCGATAACCGCCACGTGGTTGCGGGTCCGTACTATGAAATTTTAGGCCGCTTGGGCAATGGCGGCATGGGCGAAATCATGTTGGCGCGCAACACCACCACCCGCGACCTCAGCCGCTATGTCGTGCTCAAACGCATGGCGGCCACCAACGATTACGACGACGACGCGCTCGCAGCGTTCTTGTATGAAGCCCGCATCTCCTTCGGTTTGTCACATCCCAACATTGCCCAGGTCTACGACTTCCACGAATTCGCCGGCGTATACTACTTGGCTATTGAGTACATCCCTGGCGTGTCGGTGCTGCAACTGTTGCGCAAAGCGAACGCAGCCAACCAACGCGTGCCGCTCGCCCACATTCTCACTATTGCGGTCGGCGCCTGTGCTGGGCTGCACTACAGCCACACTCGCTGCGCCAACGATGGCGGCCCGCACGACATTATTCATCGCGACGTATCACCTTCCAACATCATGCTGAGTTTTGAAGGCGCCATTAAGCTGATCGATTTCGGCATTGCCAAATCTCACGACGATACCAACTTTCCACAAAGCGGCACGCGCCAAGGTTTGATCAAAGGCAAGGCTGGGTATTTGTCGCCGGAGCGGATCGTCGGCTCCCCGCCGCTCGACCGGCGCTGTGACATCTTTTCGCTTGGCGTGGTGCTGTGGGAACTGCTCGCAGGACGTGGCTTGTTCCAACGCCCGACAGAATTCGCCACCCTCGAAGCAACCTTACATGAGACACCGCCGCCGCTGGCCCACTTTCGGCCCGGCATTCCGCGCGCGATCGAAGCCGTGGTCATGCGCGCTATCAGCAAATATCCGTCGCAGCGATTTGATACCGCAGCGAACATGCTGGTGGCCTTGGAGTCCGCGGCCCACGTAGCGCATTTTTCACTTTCGAACTGGAACCTCGGCGTGTACTTGAAGCAACTTTGTCGGGTCGATAATGTTGATAGCCTGGACAGCGCCATGAATCTGCCGCCGGTTGTGGCGCGCCACGCAACTTTGGGGTGACAGCGTTAGGGCCTACGATAGCGATCCAGCGTGGTCAACCGACAAACCGTTTTGATGCGTTCGCAGACCGAGGGACGGACCGCGCAACCAAATCCGCGCCAGCAAACCCACGCGTATCTCACATGCACTGCGAGAATTTGTGGCGACTCAAGTTGCGTTGCTCGGCTACCTTGCAATAATCGACAGGTCAGCCACTGCGGCATTTGAGAATCACAGGTAACCTGCTGATTTGTATACCCTTATTTATTCACTCGCAGTACATATTCCAAGGAAGTAGCGCGCCTGGTCGGCGTATAATGACCAAGGTAAATCGCAATGCGTACATTGCCTACGCTGATTTGCGCCACTTCACGTCGCAAAATGATGTGTTGATTTTCGGAATCTGCAAGTTTTCATCGCGTACAGTGGAGCAACGATGGGCGAGTTAGCTGAACCCAAGCAAGACTCTGAATTGCCCCAAAAACAAGTCTCGCCCAAAGCGCTGACTCGTTTAGGTCATGCACGCGCCGCCATTGCCGTAACCAAAAAAGTCCTCGCCTTCGGTGCCGGCAACCAGACCGAAGCTATCGCCGCTTCGAAAATGAATTCTCAGTTCCGCTTGTTGGCGATGCGCACACCGTCGTATTGGACGCTAGCACCCGAACTTTTTTCAATTGCCCAAAACAATCCTGAAGCGCTTACCGCCGCCCAAGCAGACTTAGTTCAGGGTGGGAACTGTGGCGAACACTCGTGGATCGCCTACGATTATTTGCGCACCCACGCCAAAGGTGATCACATTGCGCGCGTCGCTTCGGATATTGATCACGCGTTCGTGCTGATCGGCGATAAGGATAAAGAGCCGGCATCCGATGTTGCGGTTGCTGATCCGTGGCCAACCCACGCGACTGCCTGTTTGTGGGAAGACCATTTCTGTTTTGAAACCAAGATGGAAGTAACCTCGGCGATGCAAGCAGATGGCAAGAGTCTCAAAGGCGCAATCGCTGCGGGCCTTCGCCTAAGTGAAGCTGGCAAAGCGGCGGCTGAGCAATCAGCCACCCCAGAAGAAACCAGACAAGCCGTCCTCAACTTCGAAGCCAATCACTTTTGGGATCAACCCGACTCGGCTGCCGAAGGCAAGAAGTTCGACTACACAAAGGAGTAGGCAAAGCCTGACCGCGCTCGACGACGGTTTGCTTCGCGGTGGCGTCAGCGCGGCCTTACGCGCCGTTGATAGCAGGCCAACTCGCTAGCTGTGTTAGGTTCTACATTGTTGGTGTCGAACGTCGCAGTTGTGTTGTTGGAGCAAGCTATGAACAAAAAAAATGAACCTGCGCCTGCGTTAACCGTGGTAGCGCACCCGTTGCTGCCAACCGCGGCCGCATTAACGTGGCTACAACAAGCTCAAGCCCAAGGCCTGACGTTCCGGGTGCCGTTGGAAGTTGCGGTTTCACCCCTCGGCGTTGGCAGTGGGCATCTTGGCTTTGCTGCCGATCGCATCGCGGTCAACATCAACGACACTGCGTTAGGCATTGGCTTGGCCGATCGCGCTCGAACCTGGTGCGGCGCTACTGCAACCACCTGTGCCATGTGGGTGTGGGGGCAGTGGCAAGATGGCACCCTCGTCGTAACCAAAGCCGAGGGCGCGATCGACGCCGCAGGCAAACCGTTCGCTACCAATATCCATATCAGCAAATGATTCTCGACAACGCGTTACTGCCGTTACCTTTTGTGCCGCGCAACCCGATGCCGCGCGTTACGCCGCACCAAGCGCAACTTTTGCTTGAGCGCTACCGCATCTTGGCCATGGCGATGGCCACACGCGCGATTGCCGCGCACTGGGATACTGGGCTACTCGGCCACAACGCCGGCACGCCGGGCGGGTTGCCGTTTGAACAAGAAGTTTTGGGCCTGATCGGCGTGAGTCGCGGCCGCGCCGCTGAACAAATGCAAGAAGCTGAACGCGGCGTGGTGCAAGCGCTGCAAGATGTCACCGCGTTTGAAGCCCAACTCGAAGATCAACTACTTCCTCTCGACGAGCTTGCACTTGATTTCGACCTTGGACCAATGACCAAGATGTTGGTGTTACTGATTGCAGCGCCGCAACTGTGGGGAGCGGTGAACCAGCTGTTTCGCCTTGCGGCCAACGATCCAAGCCGTAGTCCTATCGATGAACATCTGCTTGGCCAACTATTGGGCCCGCAAGTTAACCCGCATCTTATTGCACAAGCGCTCATGCGCGGCGCTCCGCTCATCAGCGGCGGCTTGGTGTGCTACGACGAGTCCGATCATCGCCGACCGTTAGCGCCACTACGCGTGGCACCGTTGATCTTGGCTCGGTTACGCGGTGATCCGTTGGAAACCGATCCAGAAAACTTTCGCGTGCCACGCCCGGTCGCGCCACCGCTGGCGCAACTCATCATCGACGACGCCGCCGTACAAGCGATTACGGCTTGGGCCAACGAACCCGCGCACACCCGGTTGGTCTTACGCGGCCGAGCATCAAGCGGCCGCACCACGCTAGCTCAAGCCTTGGCCCATAATGCACAACGCCGACTCGAAATTATTGAATTGCCGGCGCTGGTTGGCAGTGACAACGCGCTGTTAGCTGCACTAGCGCTTGCATTGCAACGTTGTCGCCTCGCTGGTTGGGTGCCGTGTGTCACCGGCTTTGACGGCCTTGGCAATACCGATCGAGAACGCCGGGGCCTGATAGGCAAGCTTCTCGATGGCTACGACGGCCCGCTGGTGCTGGTGTTGGAAGCCGAAGAGCAACCACTCATTGCGCCCGGCTACTGGACCGTTGACTTG
>JAGPDK010000291.1 GCA_018057605.1 Kofleriaceae bacterium
CGAAATTCATACGCCCGATTCGTCGCGTTACTGGTTTGCGCAAGACTACCAAGCCCGCCTTGCCGCAGGGCAAGAACCCCGCAGCTTTGACAAAGAAGTAGTGCGTCGCTATTTACGTGAAACCGCTAAGTGGACCGGCGATGGTCCAGCGCCGGTGTTGCCCGACGACATTCGTCTGCAAGCCGCAGAACTTTACATTTATGCGGCGGAAACCATCATGGGTGTGCCGTTTGCGCCAACCCTCGGGGATCCGGTCGCGCGGATTGCCGCCGCGTTAGGAGCCCGGGTATGAGCGAGCTGACGCATGTGCTGGTAGGTGAACCGGCGCATTCGTCGGCTGGGTTAGCCAGGGTGCAGCAAAAATTACAGGCGGCCGGTGTGCGCGATGTACTGGTGGCCAGCAACTGGTGGTATTTGCTCAGCGCGAGCGCTCCGTTGGCGCCGGCGCACGTTGGGTTGCTGCACGAGTTGCTTGAGGCGCGTGCGGCGACCGCAGCTGACGACACCCATCGCGTATGGGTCACGCCACGGCAAGGCACATTGTCGCCATGGGCCAGCAAAGCGATGGATATTTTATCGATCGCTGGCCTCACCGAGGTGACCCGGATTGAGCGTGTGCTGGGGTATCAGTTCAGCGCCGCCGCACCCGCGCTGTCGTTGGCACAGGCGCCTGTGATTTGTGATCGCATGACGCAACAGTTGGTCGTGCAGCGTGTCGCGCTCGCCGGCCAATTCGCGGATGCGCCGGCGCGTGGTTTGGTGACGGTGCCACTCGGCGGTGATCCGCAAACCGCGTTGTCCGCGTTGCGGCTCGCCAATGCAACGCTCGGCCTAGCGTTAGCCGACGACGAACTTGGGTATTTGGCTGATGCATATCAAACGCTGGGCCGCGATCCGACCGACGCGGAGCTCATGATGTTTGCGCAGGCTAACAGCGAGCATTGTCGGCACAAGATTTTCAATGCGGCCTGGACGCTCGACGGTAAAGCTCAAGCCGCATCGCTGTTCGGCATGATTCGCAATACCCATGCGCAACACCCCGACGGTGTGTTGTCGGCGTACAAAGACAACGCTGCGGTGATCAACGGCCCGACGGCAACTCGAATTTTCCCAGCCGCGGATGGCCACTATCGCGCGGTGTATGAACCTGCGCATATTTTAGCCAAGGTGGAAACGCACAATCATCCAACCGCAATAAGTCCGTTTGCTGGTGCGGCCACTGGCGCGGGCGGCGAAATTCGGGATGAAGGCGCAACGGGGCGCGGCGGTAAGCCCAAAGCCGGCGTGGTTGGCTTCGCAGTTTCGGACTTGCGCCTGGCCGAGGCACTTGAACCCTGGGAGCCGAGTGCCGCCGCGTGGATCGGCAAACCTGATCGGATCGCGACAGCGTTCGATATCATGATCGAGGCGCCGTTGGGCAGTGCGGCATTTAACAACGAGTTTGGCCGACCGTGTCTTGGGGGCTATTTCCGTACGCTCGAACTTGAAACGGATCAACCGGTAGCCGGGGCTGGCCCCTCGTCGCGGCGGGCGCGCGGCTTTCATAAGCCGATTATGATTGCCGGTGGTATTGGCGCGGTGCGAGATGGCCATGTTGAAAAACTTGGGATTCCGCCGGGCGCAGCCATTGTCGTGCTGGGTGGCCCGGCATTTTTGATTGGGCTTGGCGGCGGCGCCGCGTCGTCGGTGACGTCGGGTGCCAGCAGCGAAGCGCTCGATTTTGCTTCGGTGCAACGCGACAACGCAGAAATGGAACGGCGTTGCCAAGAGGTGATTGATCGCTGTTGGGGCTTGGGCAGCGATAATCCAATTTTGTCGATTCATGATGTCGGGGCTGGCGGCTTGTCGAACGCGATTCCGGAACTGGTGAACGATGCCGGTCGCGGTACTACGTTGGAGTTGCTGAAAATTCCGTCGGCAGATCGCGCGCTATCGCCGATGGAGCTGTGGTGCAATGAAGCACAAGAGCGCTACGTGTTGGCCATTGCACCTGAGCGGTTAGCGGAATTCGCGGCGATGTGTTCGCGCGAGCGCGCGCCATGGGTGGCGTTGGGCGTTGCTACGGCGGCGACGCACCTCACGGTGGCGGCCCCGACGGGCCGGGCTGCGGTGGATCTGCCGCTGCCGGTATTGCTTGGCAAAATGCCAGCGAAACAGTTGGTCGCGATGTCGGTGCCAGCGCCTGCTGCTGGCGCGACGGATACGGCGTTGGTCACCGATGCCGTTGCGGTCGCCTTGCATCGCGTGCTCGGTTTGCCGTGTGTCGCGGATAAAACATTTCTGATCACCATTGGCGATCGCACTGTCGGAGGCCTCACGGCCCGCGATCAGTTTGTTGGCCCTTATCAAGTTCCGGTTGCTGATTACGGTATGACGCTCACCGGGTTTTACGAGTCGTGTGGCGAAGCGTTAGCCATGGGTGAGCGGCCGACCGTGGCGCTGTTGTCGGCGGCAGCGTCGGCGCGGTTGTGCATTGCGGAAGCTATTACCAACTTGATGGGCGCACCGATCGCGGCGCTTTCCGATATCAAAATGAGCTGCAACTGGATGGCTGCACCTAGTGAAGCCGGGGAGGGCGTGGCGTTGTATCGCGCTGTCCATGCCGTCGGCATCGAGCTTGCGCCCGCCCTAGGTATCGCGATTCCCGTCGGTAAAGACTCGATGTCGATGAAGACCAGCTGGCAGCACAACGGCGCTGCGCGCGCGGTCGTTGCGCCGATGTCGTTGGTTGCCACAGGCTTTGCCTCCGTTACCGATGTGCGCCGAGCGATTACGCCGGAACTGCGCGGCGATGGGCGCTTGTTTGTGATTGATTTGGGCCGCGGCCAAGCTCGCTTGGGTGGCAGTGCCTTGTATCAAGTGTACCAACAACTTGGCACGGTACCGCCGGATCTCGATGACCCGGCGTTGTTGCGCGGCATGTTTGCCGCGGTGCGTGAACTTGTCAACGCCGGCGCGATCACGGCGTATCACGATCGTTCTGACGGCGGCATTATCGTGACGTTGCTTGAGATGGCTTTTGCCAGCAACGTCGGCTTGGCAGTCGATGTCACGGCGCTGGGTGCCAGCGCGCTCGGTGCGTTATTTGCCGAGGAATTGGGGGCCGTCATCGAAGTTGCACCGGGTTGTGATGCTGCGGTGCGCGCTAGCTTTGCTCAGCACGGGGTTGCCGATTGTTTGTTCGACATCGGTGGTTGTTCGCCTGGCGAGGCCGTGGTGGTGCACCACGGCGGCAACGTCGTGCTTGACGCCTCGCGCTCGAAGTTGCATCAACGTTGGTCGGCGCTTTCGCATCAGATGGCGCGGCGCCGCGACAATGCCACGGTGGTGGATCAAGAATATGCCAGCCGCAATGGCGCAGCCCATGGCCGCTCGGCGTTGCTCACTTTTGATTATGCGATCGACGTAGCTGCGCCGTTTATCGGTGGTGCCAAGCCTCGCGTCGCGATTATCCGCGAGCAAGGCGTGAATGGTCATTTCGAAATGGCGGCGGCGTTCATGCGTGCCGGCTTTGATGCCGTCGACGTGCACATGACCGATTTGCTCGAAGGTCGACGTCGCCTCAGCGATTTCCGCGGGGCGGTCGCGTGTGGTGGTTTTTCGTTTGGCGATGTGCTGGGCGCGGGCCGCGGCTGGGCCGCTAGTTTTCGCCATCACCGCAAGCTGCGCGATCAGTTTGCCGAGTTTGTCACCCGTCCCGACACGTTTGTGTTGGGCGTTTGCAATGGGTGCCAAATGTTGACCCAACTCCGCGATCTGATACCCGGCGCCGAAGCCTGGCCACACATGGTCCGCAATGAATCGGAGCAATTCGAGGCTCGCTTGTCGCTGTTGCGAATAGCGCCATCGCCTTCGATATTTTTCACCGAGATGGCTGGGTCATGGTTACCGATCGCGGTTTCCCATGGTGAAGGGCGCGCGCGATTTACAACTGCCGACGGCGCGCAGCAACTACAAGCGGTCGGCGGCGTTAGCGGCGTTTATGTCGACAGCACGGGCGCGGTCACGCAACGCTATCCTGAAAATCCGAACGGTTCGCCCAACGGCATTGCCGCCATCACCTCGCGTGATGGTCGCTTCACGGCGATGATGCCGCATCCCGAGCGGGTGCAAATCGCAGCGACCCTGTCGTGGGCACCAGCGGCGTGGCGGCAGGTCGATGCACCGTGGCACAGCCCGTGGATGCGCATGTTTCAAAACGCTCGCGCTTGGGTTGGTTGAGCGCAACGCTCGCATGTGCAGCCAGCAATCACTGTCAGCCTCGGATCTCGGATCTCGGATCTCGAACCTCGGCTCTCGAACCTCAGGCCGCCCACCACCGACTTCGGGGTTACGTACGCGATAGACACGGTTCATTCATTGGCGGTTTCGGGTTACTCAGGGCTGGGCTTGCGGTCTACAATCGTGGCGTGAATACTCCGTCCGGACGTACGCCGCAGGAATTACATCTCATTGCGATGGCGCGTTGGCTGATGATTGCGGTGTTTATTGTCATGGGCTACCTCATCGTGGCATGGGCGGCCCGTATCCTTGGGCCGATCCTTGCGGCGTTGGGAATCGCCTACTTACTCACGCCGGTGGCCGAGCGCCTCCAACGCTTCGGCATGTCACGGACGGCGGCCGCCGGCTTGTTGCTGGTGCTGTTTCTCGGCGTGGTGACGACGGCGATCGCAATATTGTTACCGATCGTCGCTCACGACATTGCGGCGCTAATTCAAGATTTGCCTCGGTTGATCGACAATCTTAGCGCCTGGCTGCAGCGGGTGTTCGGTCTTGAATTGCCGGCCGATTGGCGCACATATCTGAAAAGTGATGAAGCCCGCACCGCCTTTGGCGATGCCGCTGGCCCGGTCGGGGAGTTGGCAACAGCGGCGGTCGGCGGCGTGCTGCATATGCTCGCCCTGCTTGGTGAGCTGTTGCTGGTGCCTGTGTTTGCGTTCTATTTTCTGGCGGATTGGGAAGCCTTACTTAGCCGAATCAAGCATCTGGTGCCGCCGCGTCGCCGGGCTGCGGTAGTTGAAGTCGCCATCGAGATTGATCGCGTGATCGCTGGCTGGGTGCGAGGCCAAGGCATCGTCGTGCTCATCTTGATGGTGCTATACGCCACCGCGTTCGAAGTGCTAGGTGTGCCCGGCGGGCTACCGCTTGGGTTGGTGGTCGGCGGCTTAACGGTGATTCCATTTGTTGGGACGTTCGTTGGTGCCGGCCTTACCGCAGCAATTACGTTGGCGAGCGGCGCCGATGTGTCGGTGATGGTCGGTGCGGGGCTTGTTTTTCTGGTGCTGCATTTGCTCGAAGCTGCGGTGCTAACGCCCAAAATTGTCGGCCATCGCGTCGGTCTTTCGGAATCGGCCGCTTTGTTTGCGGTCGTTGCGGGTGGCAAGTTGTTGGGCTTCGTGGGGGTGGTGTTGGCAGTGCCACTCGCGGCGACCGTCGCCGTACTGCTACGCAAGCTGTTGAAGTATTATGAGCACACGACATTTTTTGGCGAAGAAGCCGATGCGGCGGTGGTGGTATCGCCGGCCATGGCGCTGATTTTACCGCGCGAACAAAGGCCGTCGCCGCCCGCGGCCACGGTTGATACGGCAAGCGATGCGGCCCCAACCTTGCCGAGCAGCTCGCCGTAATTTACTAACCAGCAGCGCTCTGACGAAGCGTCAACGCTGCTGGCGGCGCTGTGGCCGGCGCGGCGTTCCACAATGCTCACGCGGAGCTCGCCATCACGCCTACCACCAACACCTCGAAATGGACCGGCGAACCGATCGATGCCGCACGCTGCATCGACTATTTGGTGTGACGCACGGCGGTCGCGCGTGCGGTCAACCCCAGGGATGCTGGCGTTGGAAAACCTGCGGCAAGATCATCGAACGTGTGACGAATGATCAGCATTGCCGTCCCTTCTGCGCCACATTCAACTGGCAAGTCGCCGGCATTCAACTCACCACGCGTGTATGAGCGCGATTTTGCACGGTTCAAGCATTGGCCGTTGCTGTTTATAACGGCGCAGCGATGGCCGCGGGCGCTGCCACCGTCGCGGCCTCGTCGGATTTTGCTAGCCGACTGTAACAATCGAAAATTTCATTGGCCATGGCTTGGGCTTTGTCCAAGCGCCGAGCCGGTACGGTGGGCATAGCTTGCAAGCTTTGGTTTGCGCATGCCAAGGTTTGGCAGGCGCAGACAGCTTGCTTGATTTGGTGCAAGCGTTGAATCGCCGGATCCCGGCAGCCCGTGAGCAACACCAGCAAGCCGGTGAGCCGCGCCGACGTTTTCAGCATCTGATGGCCTCGCATCTGCGCCGACCCTAGATGGCGTCGCAAAACTCGATCCGCCGTGGCACCTTGTACGGCGCTAAATTGCGCGCGCAGTGATCGATGATTTCTTCTGCGGTGCTCTTGGATTTCATCACCACGCGCGCAACTACAACCAGCCCCGAAATAGGATCCGATACTACGGTCGCTTGGGCGGCCTTGATTTTAGGGAAGGCTTCGAGACAGCCTTCGACTTCGCCGAGTGCAACGCGTTTACCATCGATCTTCACCACGTCATCTTCACGCCCGGTGAGTTGCAGCCGGCCGTTTTTGTCAAACTTGCCGAGGTCGCCGGTGCGCAGCCAGCCTTGCTTGTCGGTGGCACCGATGCCGACCATGCCCGAGCTTCGGGGTACGGTGGTGGTTTCGTTGTCGTACGGGCCGATTGATTTAGGCGACAAAGTTTTGCTTTTGACCCAGATCAGGCCGTCTTTGGCGTCTTTGGTTTCTTTTGCCGGCAGTGCTTTACCGTCGGAGGACGTGATCTTTACGTCGACGCCGTCGAGCACTTTGCCAACGGTGGTCGGGAATTTGCCGGTTTCTTCCAGCGCAATCGTGGCGGCTTCGGTCGAGTGATAACAGGACTGAATGCGGATGCCATAAAGTTCGGCGAAGCTGTCCGCGACGGCGGTATCCAAGCGCGAGCCGGCGGCCAAGTACATTGGACTTTTCAGTTCGAGCCGTTTGGCAGTAGGCAGTTTTACTAACTCAGCGTACAAGTTTGGCGTTCCCGGAAACACGTCGATTTCATGATCTCGAATGAGCTTGCCCACCCGCCGGGCCGACATTTCTTCTTCGAGAAACATGGTGGCGCCGAGTTTGAGCGCTGGCAGCAATCCTAAGTCCCAGCCGTAGGCGTGAAACAACGGCACGGACACTAGAATCTTGCTTGCGTCGGTGAGGCCGAGCGCCGTAATTGCTAGCTCCACCGCAGCGTTGGTATTTTTATCGGTGCGCAATACACCCTTAGGATCACCCAAGGAGTCCGAGGTGAACAGCACCGCGATCGGTGACAAATCCTTGTCGGGTGGTGGGCGTTTGTACACCGAACAGGTTAGCAGCG
>JAGPDK010000010.1 GCA_018057605.1 Kofleriaceae bacterium
CCGCGTAGCCTGACCGTTGCTCTTCGATTTCGGCAAAACGATCGCGTGCGGTCGCAACCTCCGAGTGATCAAAGCGTTCTGAACTAATTGCCGATTTGCCGATTGTGATCAGGCGGTCGCGCCGACTTTTTTGCCGCTCGGTCTGTTCGGTTTCGATCGTGGAAAGTTCGCGCCGCGCCCGCGACGCACCAAACAACACCGTGAACACGTAGCGCACGTCGCCGCCCAAGCCGCGGCGCTGAGGCAATTGCGGAGCCACGCGCAACGAGCCCCCCGACGCCCCCGATGAACCCGGCGCGTTCACCATCGTGGCGTCACCGTGCAGTTCGTCACTGCCGGTTAGATCGGCGCGCTCAGCAAGGCTCGACGACGCATCAACGTGAGTGGAGTCGCCTCGCAACTCGGAGTCAGCAATTTCGCGCAGCAACGCAACCGGCACTTCGCGCTCGACGGTTTTGGTCCGCGGTGGTGCGGCGCCAAGCGGCGCATTGCGCTCGATCAGCGCTGCAAGCTCGGCCGCAGGGCCCAGCGCTGCAACTGCCGGGTCTACGACAATTGTTTCGGGGGCATTGCCAAACTCACCAATCGGCACCGGCACGCGCGCGCTTCCGGTCCCACGACCGTCGCGAGGAGCCATGATCGGCACACCGCCCGTGGCTCGATTTTCGTGCGTCGGTAGCGCGGGCATAGCACCGGAGCCGCGGCCTTCACGTGGCGCCATCATGGGCACACTGCCGGTAGCTCGACCGTCGCGGGGCGAAACCGCAGGCGCGCCACTCGTGCTGCGGCCTTCACGCGCAGCGAGATTGGGCACACTTCCCGTCGACGATGGACCTGGTAACGGTGGTGGGATGGAGGCCCCTTTGGCGCGAGGCGGAATCGGCGGCGGTAGGCTTGGCGCCTTAGCGCGACCGCTTGGCACAGGAGCCACAGGTACCGCCACAGGTGCGGTCGCTGGTGCTGCCACTGATGCCGACACTGGTGCCGACACCGGTGCTGCTGCTGATGCCGACACTGATGCCGACGCTGGTGCCGGCACGGCCACCGATGCCGACGCTGGCAACGTGGCAGGCTCCAGTTCTATGGATGCCGTTGTCGGCATCGCGATAGGTGTCGAGCCGCCTGGCGCCATCGGTTCGGCTGCGGCCAGCAGCGGCGCTGCCATCGGCGGAGACTGAGATTCACGAACTATGCGCGCACTCGACCCCGGCGCTGGCGGTGGCACGGTACGCGGCTTATTGCGAACATCGCTCGAATCGACCGAGTCAGCCGTGCTCGGTGCACGCGCCGGGGCCGCCCAGCCGTCGGCGAGGTTGGCAATCCGGTCTAATGTCGCGTCGCCGCGCTGGCCAGGTTTAGACACCGAGTTCCACGTTATCACAGAGTGGGGAAAGGTCTGAAATGTGGATCGGCCTCTTCGTCGACATGCCAATTTAGTTGACAGCATTAGTCAATTTAGTTGACGATCGCAGCGTGCGATTTGGCGACTATCAGAACCCAACGCCAGTTGCCGGCGGCAACAGCGGGCAGGCCTTGCGCGCCATCGATCCACACTCGGGCCGGCCAGTCTTCATCAAGACCATTGCAGCGAACGCGCAGCGTGAATTTCTGCTTGCAGAGTTCGCAGCCCTGCGCCGCGTCGCTCATCGCACGCTGCCCGCCGTCATTGAAATTGGAATTACTGACGACGCCACACCCTTCATCGTAACGGAATGGATCGACGGCACGCCGTTATCCAAGCAGTCAATCGCGCCAACTGATGCCAATGCATTTGTGATTCGGCTGCTGCACGACATCGGCTACGCACTCGCTGCGATTCATCGCAGTGGCAACGTGCACGGTGATGTCGCGCCGCAAAACATCTTGGTCAGCGACCAACGCGCGACATTGGTGGATTTGGGTTTTGTCGTCGGGATCGCAACGCGAACCGTAGCACGCGGCACGCCTGCCACCATGGCGCCCGAAGGTTTCGCTGGTTTTGCCGACCCCCGCAGCGATTTGTATAGCCTCGGCATGACGGCCGTGTTCGCGGTGCGTGGCCAGTTCGCCGTCCAAGCCACCACAGCGGGCGAACTCGCCGCACAGGTGTTGGCTGGCGTCCCTTTGCCAGCAATGCCGGAACTTATGCCTGGCCTCGTCGATTTGCTGCGGCGGTTAACTGCGCGGGCGCCGAGCGCACGCCCAGCGGCGGCCACCGAGCTGCTCAGTGAACTCCGGAATCTTGCCGACGTTGCAGCCATCGAATTGCCGTGGGAGCGGACCAGCGGCGGCTGGACCGCACCCGCGCTGGCAAGTTTTGATCGCAACCAACAGCTACAGGCGTTGACGGATTGGCTGGCCGCGCCGCCGTCGCTGATGACCTTGCTTGCGCCGTCGGGCCGCGATGTTGAAGCTGTGCTCGAAGCGGCCACGACGACCCACAGTGTGGCGTGCGTCGCGCGCGGCTCGGCGCCGGTCACGATGCGTGCCGGCACCTACCGCGACTTTCAAACGTGGTTGCAGGTCGACTCGGTGGCCGCCATGGCCGACGCACTGGCACAGGCGAGCGGCGTGCACGTGCTGCTGCTCCATCATGATGACCACAGCGACGGGCTCGCGGCTGCGCTATTGCCGCGATCATTGCGTGGCCATGTATTGCTTGCCGTTGAGCGGACGTTGGTGGTCAATGTTGCAACGATCGAGTTGCCGCGCCTCGATCCAGCACAGCTCGGCCAGTTGTGCTTGCGCGTAGTTGGCCACGCCGCATCCATGCCTTGGCTCGTGGAACTTGCGCAACAATGTGATGGCTCGGCGCTGGCCGCGTACGATGTCCTGCAAGCCATACCAGACCATGCGCCGTATTCCGTTGCGCCGCATAGCGTGACTGGACCGGCCATCGAAGCGGCCGCTCACGCCCAGCTCGCCACGCTGTCCGAGCCCCTGCGTCGCGTATTGCTGCGCATCGCCCTGGCCGGTGGGCGGCTTGAGGTGACCCATGCGATCCGCCCTAGCGCGACGACGAGTGCGCACCAGCCGGCGTTGCCGAGCGACGAGGTTGCCGAGATTTTGAGTGGGCGCAGACTCGGTGGCGCTGGGCTGCGCCGCGAAGCCGGGTGGTTACACATCAGCGCGAGCTGGCGGCAGGCCTTGCTCGCCGACGCGGCGGGCTTGGTGCCCGATGCGGCAAGCATTATCATCCAGGCGCTCCACGCAGCCGACACAACAGCCGTTAGCCCGGACTTGATCGCCGACATGATGTTGGCGTTACCAGCCGCGCTGCGGGAGCCGAACCGCGTCGTGGCAATTGCCACTGAGCAACTCGCCCATGGCCGGCCAGCGGTAGTGCGCGCCCTATGTCGGTCGCTCAGCGGCAACCCCGACGCCGATTTGTTGCACGCCCAAGCCGCCCTCGCGCTGGGCGATTATCCGACGGCAATAGCCTGCGCCGCCGCGGTGCGAAACCTCGACCAGCATCACCGCGCCGCCGCGTTGGTGTGCGCCACCGCGCAACAGCGCCAAGGCCAACTCGCCGATGCACTCGCGACGCTCGCCACGCTTCATGCACAGTTCCCCGACGACGATAACGTCCGTGGCGCCTACGCCCGGGCGGCGATTGCCGCCGGGCACTATCAAACCGCGTTAACCGTGGCCACCCCCGCCACCTCGCGCGATCCGCGCTGTGCCGAATCGGCGGGCTTGGCTGAATATTACCGTGGCAACCTTGATGCCGCGGCCGCATGGTTTGAAGTACTCACTCAGCTAGCAACACGCGCCGCCGATCAGCATGGGCTCGCGCGCGCTTCCGCGCTGCATGGCATGGTGGCACAACAACGTGGCGATCTTCGCAATGCGGCGGATCATTACGGCGCTACCGTTGCATTGGCCCAGGCCACCGGACAATTGCACCTGGCGGCAACCGCGCAAAGCAATCTTGGCTCAGTGCTGTGCGACCGCGGTTACTATGCGGCGGCCCTGTCCCATTTCACCGACGCTGTGCGCACGTTCACGCGACTTGGTGCGGGCCCCGAAATAGCCGCAACCCAAGCCAACCGCGCCAACGCATTGCTGGGCCTCGGCGAACTCGATCGTGCCGCCGCGGCGCTGGCGCAACTGCGCGCACAACTTGATGTGCCACCACACATCGCCGCATTTTGCGATATCCTCGACGGTGACGCGCTGGCCTTGCGCGGCGATACCGAGGCTGCCGCAACGCGCTATCGCGCAGCGCGCGCCACCGCGGTCGAGCGCGACGATGAACGCGCCGCGTTAGCGGCCGAGTTAGGGCTATTTGAAGCGGTCGGCGGCGAACCATCCGCCGTGGTGCAGGCCGCGGCGCAACGCGCCGATGCCGACGGGGGCCGAGCCCGGTTAGCGATAGCCCGCGCTGCGATCGATGGGCCTGTCGCATTGCGACAGCGCCACGCCATCGTAGCGCACGCGGTGGCCGAACAAGCCATCGCCCAGGGCCGCGTCGAACGCGGTTTTCGTGCGTTTGCCGTCGCTGCGCAATTATGGCGAGGGCTCGACGATGGCGAAGCGCTGGCCGCAGCCGCCGGAGCCCAGCAGCACCTCAGCGTATTGCTCGCCGAAACCCCAACGGCATTAGCCGGCCGCTGGCGCAACGATCGCGACGCGTTACTGCTGCCGGCGTTGCAGGCGGCCACCGCCGTTGTGGATGCACAACCGATACGCCCTGCCGATCGCTCCGAGACCCAATGGTTGCGTCGATTGCTAGCCCTGAGCCGGCGCCTGTCGAGCGAGCCGGTATTAGCGCGAATCCTCGACGACGCACTGGATACCGCAGTCGAAATTTGTCGCGCCGAGCGTGGCTTTGTTTTACTTCGCACCGGCGAAGACTTCGTGGTCTCGGTTGCCCGCGGCTTTGCGGCCGACGGTGTGGCGAACCGCGACTTTTCGACCCAAATCGCACGCCAAGCCGCGACCACCGGCGAACCGGTTATCACCATCGACGCAGGCACCGATGCCCGCTTCGATGCAACGCAATCCATCGCGGCGTTGCGCTTACGCTCGGTACTCGCCGTGCCATTGCGCTTTCGTGGCGCCACCTTGGGCTGTGTATATATCGATCACCGCTTACGCGATGGCGCCTTCGACGAAGAAGCGGTATTGCGCCTGCGCGAACTCGCCGACATTGCGGCATTGGCGATTGGCAATGCCCAGCTGGGTGCCGAAATCGCCGGCCTCAATCGCGTGCTGGCCGACGAGCTTGCGATTCGCGAACGCGAACTTGCAATGGCCCGCGCCCCTACGCCAAGCGGCCGCGTCACCGGCCGTTTCCCGGAAATCATCGGTGAATCCGAAGCCCTCACGACGATGCTCACCGTCCTTGAACGCGCCAGCACCACCGCGCTGCCGGTTGTCATCGTCGGTGAAAGTGGCACGGGCAAAGAACTAGTTGCCCGCGCGCTGCATCAACACGGCGCACGCTGCAACGGTCCCTTCGTCGCCGTCAATTGCGGTGCCTTGCCCGACACGCTGTTGGAAAGTGAACTTTTTGGTCATGCGCGTGGCGCGTTCACCGGGGCGCTGCGCGACCGCGCCGGGCTGTTTGAACAAGCCCATGGCGGCACCTTGTTTCTCGATGAAATCGCCGACACCTCGTTGGCCATGCAGACCAAACTGCTGCGGGTGTTGCAGGACGGTTCGCTGCGCCGACTCGGCGATCAACAATCTCGCAACGTCGACGTCCGCATCGTGGCGGCGACCCAAGCTCCGCTTGGCGACCTGGTGGCAGCTGGCCGCTTCCGCGATGACTTGCGTTTTCGCCTCGATGTCATTGCCATCACCGTGCCACCGCTGCGTGAGCGCATTGCTGATATTTTACCGTTGGCACGATGCTTCGCTGCGCGGTATTCCGCCACGGGGATCGCACCAGAATTCACCCGGGCGTGCGAGCGCGCCCTGATCGCCCATCCTTGGCCCGGCAATATCCGCGAACTCGAAAACGCCATTGCGCGCGCCATCGCCATGGGCAGCACCGTCATCGATCGCAACGACTTACCGCCGAGCCTGGTGGCGAGCAAACCCGGTGGCCCGCACGGCGCCTTCGTCGTGGGCGACGACTTGCGTTTGCGCCCCGTGGTTAACGCCACCGAGTCGGCCTACATTGAAGCGGCCTTGGCGCGCAGCGGTGGCAATCAATCCGCCGCCGCAAAAATGTTGGGCCTGTCGCGCTTTGGCCTACAAAAGAAGATCAAGCGACTGGCCGAAGAAACGAGCGCCGATGAAGATTCACAAGACCCATAACGCTGGCGCTTGGGCGGTGATCCACGGAGCACGCATTGCCACGTTTTGACACGCTGATGACTCGCCGTTTGCGAGATAGGCATTTTAGGGCGGTGCAGCGCATGACTTTCGTGGCCTTGCGTTAGCCCATCGCTTCGAATACACGAATCGCAGCACCTGGATCATTGGCAAAAACGCCATCGATACCGAGCGTCGCCAACCGCCGTAGTTCGGCGGGATCATCGACGGTCCAGGCGTTGACAGCGTAGCCACCGCGATGCCATGCCGCCACCGACTGCGGCGTACATAACAACGCATCAGGATGCAACACGGAGGCACCGATCGCCCAGCCCATCCAACCGCTGCGCATAGGCAACTGCTGGTGGCGATGAAACAAGAAAGCAATCGCCACATCGGGCAACGCATAATGAAACTGCAACAACGCAACTGGATCGAATGATGAAACCAAAATACGATCTTGCGCGCCGCTGCGTTTGATTACCGCGGCGGCGGCGGCGGCCAATACGCTGGGGCGGCCGGGCCGCAAGGTCTTGAGTTCGACGTTGAGTTCCAGCGGCGCGACCGCTTCGATAGCTTCGGCCAGCGTGGGCAACGCATGATTGCCGACCACCCGCACCGCGCGCCGCTCCGCCGCGGTCAGCGATTCGATGGTGCCGGGTCGCTGCGCCAGCCGCAACAAATCATCATCGTGAAAAACCACCACTTCGCCTGACAAGTCGCAGCGCACGTCGAGCTCGACGGCATCGGCGCCGTGACGTTTCGCAAGCTCAAACGCGGCAATCGTGTTTTCGGTTGCCAATGCGGATGCGCCACGATGCGCCCACACGCGCGGCCGACCGTGGATGCGACGCCAACGGGTGGCGCGCGCCAGCCGCCCAACGTGGGGCATTTTTTCCAAGACTCGATGTGTCCACATTATTCGCAGAACACTTTGTGGGTGGCGCGGACCAAAGCGTCAACGTGCGGGCGATCACACCAAAGCGTAATGCGCAGCGGCGAGACGCTCACCGCATTGAGTGGCACGCCAGCGGCGACGGCACACGCCCGAGCTTTATTAATAATGCCAGGATTGCCGCCGATACCGTGGCCAACAATGGTGACTGCACCCTCCTCGCCGAATTCCAACTGCGCGCCCAGCACGTTCTCCAAGCGGGTCTTCACGGCATCCCAATCGGGGACATCGGCAATGGTAAACCAGGTCCGTAGTTCTTTGCCCTCAAGGTCCAAGTGAGTTAGCGGAATCGACGACGCTTCAAGAATTTGCAAGCAATGCTCGACCGCAGCACCACCCGACGCGCGCAACCGCAGCAACTGATTCTGCCCGGTGACAGCCGCGACTTGGCGTTCGCGCTCCGGCGAAAAATCAACCCGCGTGCCGCCGCCGTCTTTGTTGGTGGCGCGGGCGTACAAGGCAATGCCGCTCTTGCGCGCAAACTCTACCGAGGCATCGTGCAACACCTTGGCACCTTGGGCCGCCAATTCTAACATCTCGTCATAGCTAATCGCATGCAACAGCGTGGCCGCATCGACCACGCGTGGATCCGCAGTGTAAATCCCGTCGACATCGGAGCAGATTTCGCAATAGTCGGCGCGCAGCGCACCAGCCAACGCGACGGCCGTGGTGTCGGAGCCGCCACGACCCAAGGTGGTAATTTCGCGCTTGTACGACACCCCTTGAAAACCTGCGACAATCACGACTTTGCCGCGATCGAGTTCGTCTTCGATCCGAAACGGTCGCACTTCAACGATGCGCGCACCCGAGTGACGATCATTAGTCAAAATGCCGGCTTGAGAGCCGGTAAATGAAATTGCGTCGAGCCCCTCTTCAGTGCACGCCATCGACAACAGCGCCATCGCTTCACGTTCGCCGCACGTCAACAACATGTCCAGCTCGCGCCGCGACGGCGACGCACTTATCTGCTTGGCTTTTTCGATCAATTGGTTGGTGGTTTTGCCCATCGCCGACACCACCACCACCACTTTTTTGCCAGCCGCTTGCGTCCGGGCAATGCGTTTGGCGACCAACCGAATTTTGTCGGCATCGGCAACGGATGAACCACCATATTTTTGAACAACAATTCCTGTCGGTGTCATGGCCAAACCTATACCAGGTTTTCCCGCGATCAGAGCGCGATCGCGACGCGCGACAATGGTAAGAAGATCACATGCGACGGCTCCCCCTACGCACCGCAATGTTCGCGCTATGCGCCGTCGCCGCCTGTCGCACCACGACTACGGTGGGGCTGGCCGCCTGGCCGTCGGGCGACCTCCCGGTTGACTTGGCCGAAATCAACGACCTTGACGCCGCCGTCGACGCGATGTGGGCCGCCCCACCAAGCCAACGCGCTGCCGCCCGTGCGCCGATTGTTGCCGAATTGTTGCGACAATTGCAGGCTCATACCGCCGCCGCCCAAGGCGGCAATGCCGCCATCACGCTTTTTCAAATCGCAACATTATGGAGTGAAGAGCTGCCGGCCTTCGCATCCGAATTTGCACATGGGCTCGCCCCACTGCGTGCGACCAAACGGTTGCTTGCGCAAAGCGGTGACATGCCGGCAACCATTTTAGCGTTGGCCATGCTCGGCCAACTCGAACCTGCGATGGCGGGCACCTACCGCGCTGAGATCAGCGAAATTCTCGACTACGCTGATCAATCTGCCGTCGCCGAATCCGGCGAACTCGCACAACGCAGCCGGGCCTTGCTGGTGTTGGAGCCCGTCGTGCGTGGCTTCCCCAACGCTGAACTCAGCGAAACCTGGGTGACCCGAATGATCGAACGCCAAGGGTTTGTGGAAGCGATGTTGAACAGCCAACGCGCTTCGTTCGAATTAGTGCGGGCCCACAGCGGCGTACTCACGACGGCGCGGCGAATCGCAACCACGATGGCGCGCGCTGGCCAAGGCAAGCACGCCGCACGCCGCATCGCCCCGCTCACCGGCATTGGCAGCGATCGCGAATTGGCTCGGCTCGCCGCGGGCTACGCCGCCGCCGCCGCGACCGATACCGAAATGACCGCGTTCGCCGACGCGCTGGCCACGGGTGGCAAAGACGGTCGCGATGCCGATCCCGTCGCTGCGCTGGCGTTATGCCGCAACAGCGGCGCGGCCGAGCGTTGTGCGTTTTTTGCCGATGCCGCCGGCCGCCTTGAGCAACCCTTAGCATGGCTCGGCAACGTGGCCCCTTCCGGTGCGACCGCCGTCGATAGCGCTGGCGCGAACCGAGCGCAATTGCGCGCCAACCTGCGGGCCCAGCAAATTTCGCGGCTAGCGCTGTTGGGTCGCCCTATCGCGGCCGCACAAGCCTTGCGTGAGTTTGCCGCAACTGCGCCGAGCCCCGAACTTCTCGCTTCGGTACAGATCGCGGTCGGGCGCGGCTTGCTAAGCATTGGCGAAACGTCACGCGGCGAAACATTGTTGCGTCGTGGGTTGACGCTCGATCCAACCAATACTGACGCCGCCGAAGCGCTGGCCGGTGTCGAATTGCACCGCGGACACGGCAAAGCCGCCTTGGTCCTCGTGCAAGCCGCGTTGCGCCACCTCGACGATGCCCGCTTGACCAACTACCCGCGCGCCAAACTACTTGCCCTGGCTGGCGACGCCGGGCGCATTGCCCAGCTCGATCGCGACCAAACCGTGCGTTGGTATCAAGACAGCCTCTTGGCGTGGACGGCGTTAGCCGAAGGCGGCAAAGTGCCGGCGCGATTGTTAGCCGAAAGTGCGTTGGCCATGGGCAAAGCGCGTTGGTTTCTCGGCGATATCGAGCCCGCGATCACGTTGATCGTCGAAGCCGGCGATCGCGATCCCGCCGATGCCACCATTGCCTCGCAGTCGTTAGCATTTTTACTGTTAGCCAACCGGCCCCACGAGGCCCTTGATGTATTTTTGCGGGCCGTGCGGGAACATGGCGTGAGCGAGGAACACCGCACCATGATGGCGTTGTGGATGCAGCTCGACGCCCAACAACGCGGTCACACCGTCGATCCAACCGTGGCCCGCGTCCTACGCGTTGCAGCCAAGGCCAACCGTCGCTGGCATGAACGGTTGGCAGCCCACATTGCGCAACGCGCCGCCACGGATACCGCAATGGCCGACGTCGCGACGTCGCGGCAACGCGGAGCGGAATTAACATTTTATCGCGCAACGTTAATGGGGCCACTCGATCTCGCAGCGCTGCGCCGCGTTGTCGACGCGGGCTTGCCGTCGCTGCGCGAAACCGATTTCGCCAACGCGTTACTCGGCCAAAATCCGCTCAGTGTCCAGATCGCGCCAGCTCACCGCGGTAGTGCGCGATGAACTTGCCGGTTGTCGCCAACGCGCTGCGGACGCTTGGGTTGCGGCCAGCCCGCCTCGCCGCGTACGGCCACACCTCGACGATCGCGCATCTACCGCGCATTGTGCGCCAACGCGAGTGGTGCGCAACCACGCCGGTCGCTGCGATTCCGTTGTTGCTGTGGTGCGACGGAGCCAACGTGCCCGCAGCATCGGCGCAGGCCGCCTTAGGCCGCCACTTTGACGACGTAGTGGCCGCCGGATTCCTCACCTGCAGCGCCAGCCACGTCCATGCACCGTTCGCCGTCGTGCCGATTGAACACGGCTTTGTTTGTTTTGATTTCGATCACCATGAACACGAGGCGAACGAAGCCGATGCTCGGGTATGTTGGCCCGATGATTCGTCGCATCATTTGATCGGCGCGTTACCAGACGGCGCGACGGCGGGCATTACACGCTGGCTCGACGTCGGCAGTGGCCCGGCGTTCGCGCCCTTGCACCGACCGCGCTTGGCCGAACAAATCATCGCCTCCGATATCAATCCTCGCGCCGTTACCATGGCCTCGCGCGGGCTAGGCTTATCTTGCATTGCGGGACTTCCTCACATCCAAACCATGATCGCCGATGGCGTTCCGACGTCAGCCGGCATGTTTGATCTCGTCACCTGCAACGCTGCCATTCCGGCACCCGTGCACGCCGCGAGCTGGCACTTTGCCCCGGTTGCGGTGCTGCAAGATTTCCTGCTAGCGGCACCTCGCTACTTGCAGCCGACAGGCACGATCATTTTGCACGCGTTGCTGAGCGCTAACGAAGTTGCCCTGGTACAACGCCAAGGCGGCACCGCCCATCTCACCGGTTACACCAGCGCAGTTCAAAGCGAAAGCACCGCGCCAGGCTTTGCCGTCTTGTGGTGGCAACCGCATCGGCCCGGCCCTTTTACCTATGGCCATCGCGAACTGACGATGCAGCGCCCGCATATCGACGCCGCCGATCATCCAACATGGTGGGCACCAGCAGCATGAGTTACCAGCGTTGGGCCACAACCGCAGCGGCGATCATGCTGACCCTGGGGTTGGCGTATGCCGCCATGCTGATGGGCTGCAATGCGCGGCCACGCGCCACCCAGCCGGTGGCGGTGCTCGAAGCCGATCGCTTCCCGCACCCACGGCACGCCACGTTGGCGTGTGCGGGCTGCCATCCAACCGAAATTGCGCCTAATCAAGGCCACAGCCCCTGCGATCAAAACCAGTGCCATCAGGCAGCGTTTACCCAAGTGCCGGAGCCCCGCGGTAACGGTCGATTATGCCTGGTGTGCCACAGCGAAATCACGTTGCAGCCATTGCGTGCGCCGCTGCGGGTGCGGCCCGCGCCTAACACGGTGCGGGCGTTGCCTGCAACGTTTTCGCATCGGCAACACCTCGATGCCGCAGGCATGGATCAACGCGTTGGCTTTCACTTGAATTGCAGTGATTGTCATACCTTTGAAAAAGGCCAATCAAGTGCCGCTGGCCACGCCGCCTGCGCGCGCTGCCACGCAGCGGATGTGCGCTTGACCAAGGTGGCAACGATGACCGATTGCACCGGCTGTCATCGCACGCTAGACCAAACCCAGCGCAGCCCGGCCGAGCTGATTCGCGGTGACTTGCGCTTTGGCCACGCCGATCACAAACGCGACCGTGCCGGCGCCAACATCGCGTGCGGCACCTGCCACCTTGCGGCCGGCACCGCCGGCGCCTGGCCCGCGCCGGCGATCGCAACGTGCGTAGTTTGCCACGACGACAGCGCGCGGGTTTCCGAATTGCACCGGGTTTCGCAGTGCCAAACCTGCCACCTCACTAAGCAAAGCTCGCTGCTCGCACTAGCGCCGCGCAATCATTTGCCGGCATCAGAGCAACCGACGGACCACACCTTGGCCTTTCGCACCGATCACGCGGTTGCCGCCAACGATGCCGCGCGATGCGCACGGTGTCACCGCGAAGTATCGGGCAGCCCGGGGGTGCGCACCGCCTGTGCCGAATGCCACTTCGTCATGCGACCACGCGATCATCGATTGACCTGGCGCGAATTCGATCACGGCGCCGATGCCTCCGCCTCACCCGATCGCTGTGCGTTGTGTCATGTACCCAACTATTGTACGTCGTGCCATCAACAGCGGCCCCGTTCTCATATCGGTGGCTTTGAGACGATGCATGGCGCGACCGCGCGCATCAACGTGCGCGCTTGTTTGACCTGCCACGATCCAATTCAATCATGCCAAGGTAGTGGCTGCCACGAGACTATTCGATGAAGCGCCCGAAGCAGCGCCCGATGCTGGGCCACCGTTGCATGGTATCGGCCGCGCTCGCAGTCGCAAGCCATTGCGTCGTGGTACGTGATGCGCGTGCACAAGTAGTTGACCTGCGCGTGCATAACGCGCCGGTCGCGCCGGGCCTTCGGATGCGTCCGAAAAGACCGGCTACCACCACGGCGCCGCCTGTTGCAACACGGTCGCAGCGCGCCGCAGCACCCAGCAACCCGCTGCCCGACAGTCCACGATCGGTCCTGCCGTCGTCGTTTGGTTCGCTGCAACTCGGCTTCGGCGTCGACGGTGCCGCCCGGCGCGACGGACGCGCCACCCTGGATGGTGTTGCGGTAGCCGACCTCACGTCACGGACCACCCGCGCGCTCGGATTTGGGGATGTCGCGGTTGGCTCGCGAGGCTTCGGCGTGCGCAGTCTGGCGACGTTCATGGCGCTAAATTTCCAAACCAGCACGGTGCTGCAACCGCTGCCCATTCCCGATGCGATCAATAAAACCGCATATGCCCAACTGCGCTCGGGCTGGGCCGAAGTGCGCAACGTTGCCGAACTGGCCTGGACCCAGCCCCTGCGAGTACGCGCCGGCCGTCACTATGCCAGCACGGTTTGGCCGACCCACTTCGATGGCCTAACCGTGGGCTGGGACACGCCGGTCGTGCAAGCTGCGTTTTTTGGCGGCACTGCCGTGCTCGATTTTAATAACGACGCCGCCGCGCGCGCCAACACCAGCACCCGGGGCGTGTCGGGGGCCAGCGTGGTGGTCGCGTTGCGCAATTCAAAACGCAAAACACCGATGACGATTTCATTTGATGCGCTGCTTGCCTATGCCCACACCCACAGTACGGTGACAGTTGCGTACCAACCGCGCCGCGACGTTTTTGCCAGCGTCAGCGCCCGCGCCCTCGATCAACGTGTGGTGCAAGAACGGCTGCAAGTGCGCGCTGTGGTCAGCGATATCACGCACGTATCCGTCGATGTCGAGCATCGTCACGACAACGACTGGCAATGGGACCCGTCCTGGGTCCGCGACGATACCAGCGCCGGCACGGCCAAACGCTATCTCGAACTCGGCCCCATGACGCCACAAGTACATGCCGCGCTGCGCGGCGGCACAGTTTTGCTGGACAACATCGACCTGTTCGGCCGCGTGGCCGTTGCGGTTGATCGCAGCCCAGTGCGCGATCGCAATACCTTACGGCCAAGCTGGTTTGAAGTTGGCGGCGGTGCCGAGTTGCGGCTACGGCGCGCGGTCGCGTTGACCGCTAGCTCGCTGTTTCGCGACCTACGTCGTCGTATTACCCAGTCCACGATTGATGTCCGCTCAGCGGACGGCCAACCATTGCTACTTGATGCGCACTACGGCGAACAATCCATCCTTGAAGGTGGCGCAGGGCTGAGGCTAACGTTAGGCGCCAAGCGATTTTCGGTCGCGACCGAGTATTATCTGCGACGTACCAAGTTTACAGAAACCTATATTGACCAACAACAATTGCTCGACGCGACGCCGATCATTCCCGGGGTAACGTTCGTCGGCGGTGGCCGGGTCAAAATCGATGCGTGGATCTCGACGCGGTTGCGCGTGCTCGCCATCTATGAACTCACCTCGCGCTCGCGGCGTACGCCCGAGCTCAATGGCTTCAACAGTCTCCGCGTAGCCATCGAGGGCGCGTTTTAATGCGTGCCCAAAACGCCACCGCAGCCCAGCGCTTGCGGCAACCCTGCCGCGGTTTCCTGGCGTGCGCGCTGATCGCCATCGGCGTGGCCATGGCTGGCACCGCGTCGGCGTTAGCCCAAGCCACCGCGCCGTCACGCAATCGCGATGATTTCGATCACCAGGTGCACAGCCAAAAAAACCAACTCAGCGGTCAGGCCGACATCGCGTGCGCGGTCTGCCATACGCTGCGCGACGGGTTGATTCGCTCGCGCCCCAATCACGCCTCGTGTTTTGGCAGTTGTCACGCAACCGCACCCACCCGGGCCAACGCCGCCACGCGGTTCGCCGCCGAGCCTCGGCTCTGCGGCGCCTGTCATCCAGCGCCAAGCCCCGGCACCGGCCGGCACAACTATCGCGCGACCTTCGCACCGACGGCAGCCGATCGAGATTTCGGCTTGGCGCTGTCGCATCAAGCGCATAGCAGCACTACGTGTCAAACCTGCCATCGCACCACGGGCGCAAGCGCTGCCGCGATCGCAACAACCAAACCCCATGCCCGGTGTCGCCAATGCCATGGCGCAAGCACCGTCGAGCGACGGTTCGCAATCACCGAGTGCAGCCGCTGTCACACGGTGGCATTTGGGCCAGCTTCGACGCCCACGATCGCGCACGGGGTGCTGGCGGTCACCAACGCCTTTGTCCACCAACAAGCCGCGCATCGCAAAGCTCCGTGTGCCACTTGTCATCGCACCGTCGCGGCGAGCACCGCCGATGTGCTGGATCCGCCAACCATGGTGAGTTGCGGCACCAGCAACTGCCACGACGGCATTACGGCGTTTGCCACCACCCAAGCGTGTAGCCGGTGTCATCAAGCAGCGCCGGCGCAAACCTTCACCATCGCGCGCCCGACCAAGCGTTACAGCCACGGTGGCCACGCTGAGTTTGACCGCCGAGCTGGCATCAGCCCCGCGCCCTGTACCAGTTGTCATCGCAATGGCAACAACGAACCAACGCCGCCGCCGCACGATGCGTGCACCGCCTGCCATGCGTCGGACTTTGCAGCCTCACAACCCATCATCTGCGGTGCGTGCCATCAATCAACCGAACCTTGGCGCGCCTTAGCCGCCGACCAACGACCGCTGCCCACATCCGAATTCGGCGCACGCCTCGATCATCGCAGCCACGCGACGGCGTGCACGACGTGCCATACGCTGACCACCGCAACCACCGAACTTCGGCCACCGCGTGGGCATAGCAGCTGCAGCACCTGCCACCGCGACCAAGCCACACCCCGCCTGACCCAATGCAGCGGTTGTCACCAACCTAACCTCGCGATCGAACGGACCCAGCAACGGTTGGCTGCCGCGTGGTCCACCCGTCGACAATTCGATCATGGAGCCCACAGCCGTGCAGCCCGGCCTGGCGAGTGCAGCGATTGCCACATCGCCACGCCAACCACTGCCGAGATCATGGCCTACCCAACACCACCGAAAGCCGCTTGTGCGCGCTGTCATGATGGGCAACGCGCATTTTCCGTAACCTCGACCGCGTGCCGGCGTTGCCACGGCAACGGACCCGCGACATGAACGCACCAGCACCATCCGCGACGGCGCCAGCCAGCCTGCCTGCACCAGCGTGGGCCACCCATTATGTCATCGCATGCTGTGCGATCATCGGCGGTATCTTGGCGTACTGTGGCAGTGATTTTGCCGACTGGCCCAAGCTCACCATCGCACCACTCACCGGCGCCATGGCCGTTGTGAGCAAGACGCCCGACGGTGGCATTACGTATTGGGGCGCGTTGCTTTGGGGGGCCAGCGGTGCCGCACTTGGTGGTGCCAGCGGCCTTGCAGGCGCACGCTGGGTCGTGCACCGCCGCGCTGCAATGCAGCTGCTAGGCGCGTGGGCAATCGCTGCGTTGATGCTTGCGTCGTTGTATATCGTTTGGTCGTTGTGGCCGCTGTAATGCGCGGCCAATGTTGGGTATAGATCCGCCATGCCTTTGTGTGATGGATTAAAAGTAGTTCGTTCAGCGATCCATGGATACGGTGTGGTTGCGACCCGTCCTTTTGTTACCGGCGACATTCTGTTGCAAGGCGAAGGCGTGCTGTATCGCGACGAAGATGAGTTCGACGACACCTACTGTTTGGTATTCCAAGGTGACATCTTGCAACCGCCGATCAACGAACTCGTGTATTACGATCTGACGTGCCAAACTCGGTGGATCAATCACTCGTGTGCCCCCAACACCGAAGTCGATACCCGGTGGGACACGGCGCTCGCCCACCCCGTGGCGTGGTGGGTTGCGACGCGCGACATCAAGGTTGGCGAAGAACTCACCTATGACTACGCCTTCACCGCCGAAGTTGCCGAGCCGTGCGGCTGTGGCGCGGCTTCATGCCGTGGGCTGATTGTAGATGTCGAAGAGATCCCCAACCTGAGCCCTGAACAACGCGCATTGTGCCGAGGCTAAGTTGACCTCACATCAACGACGCATGTTGACGCGGTGATTTATTGGCCACCACCAATGTAAAACCTCGACCCAAATAATATGCGATCGCGGTTTGCAAAACCTGTACGCCAGCTCGCACGTCGCGACATTGCCGACGTTCAACAAAGTTTGAAATACAAATAATTTCAAACACTTAATTGCACACATCTGGGCATCCAACCGCGTTGTCAAGGCATTTTTGCCACACAAATTTTGCTTGCACTTGTAACGCGCCTATACGACGGTGCGAGCAATGGCCAGTTCGAAGGTAGCCCAGACGGTAGCGCGCCCAACGCGGCCGTCGCGTCGCGCGCGGCTGGCCGATGGCACCGATGCCAACATTCGCCACGGCATCACGCCGCCAATTACCAACACGGCGCCCGCCAATCATCAGAGCATCATTAACCTGATCACCCAAGCCTCGCAGCAGCGGGTTGGGCTTGATGTCACCCGCGTTGGCGCACCGCCAAGCGCGCCACGCACCGCAACCGAAATCGATTTTCTCGACGCTGCTAAAATCGATGCCCGGATGCTCGACCTGGCCCAACGTCGCTTCGGTCTCCAGAGTTTTCGGCCTGGTCAAGCGCTCGCCGTGCGCAACGTTTTAGCGGGCATTGACACCCTGGCTATCATGCCCACCGGTGCCGGCAAATCGCTGTGTTACCAGTTGCCCGCGCTGGCGTTGCCTGGGCTCACGTTGGTGGTGTCACCTTTGATTGCGCTAATGAAAGATCAAGCTGACAAACTTGATCACTTGGGCATCGAGGTGCTGCGCATCGACTCAACGTTAACGCCGCGCGAAGTCGCGGTTGCGATGGCGCGGTTGTCCGAAGACCGGCCATGTATTGCGTACGTGACCCCCGAGCGACTTGGCGACAGCAAGTTTCGCGACCTGCTCAAAGCCGTGCATGTCGCACTGTTTGTCGTCGATGAAGCCCACTGCATTTCGCAATGGGGCCACGACTTCCGCCCGGCCTACTTGGGCTTAGGTGAAGCCGTGGTAGCGCTGGGGCGCCCGCCGGTGCTGGCGTTAACCGCAACCGCGCCACCCAAAGTCAAAGATGATATCTTGGCCCAACTGGGCATCACCGAGGCCTCGGTCATCGACCTTGGCCTTGACCGCCCGAACTTGCGCTATCAAGTCAGCAAAGCGTCGAGCGAAGCCAAAAAACAAGCCATGCTGCTGCGGCTGTTAGCACGATTCGCCAACCAGCCCGGCTGCGGCATTATTTACGCGGCCACCGTCAAGACGGTTGATTCGCTCGCGGATTTTTTACAACTGCAAGGGATTCAAGTCGGCCGTTATCATGGCCGCATGCGCGCCAAAGATCGCGATCGCGTGCAAACCGCATTCATGGAAAACAGCCAACCGCGCGTGATGGTTGCAACCAACGCGTTTGGGTTGGGCGTCGACAAACCCGACTTACGTTTCGTCATTCACTACAATTTTCCGGGCTCGCTGGAAAGTTACTACCAAGAGGCTGGCCGCGCCGGTCGCGATGGCAATCCGGCCGATTGTATCTTGCTGTATCAACCGGCCGACAAGCGCATCCAAAGTTTTTTCCTGGGTGGCCGTTACCCAACACCGGAGCAAACCCGTGCGGTAGCCGAAGCGCTGATCGGCTTAACCCGCGGCCGCGTCGCACCCGCCGCACTCGCCGACGACGTGGGTGATGATCCTGATGCGGTGGTGGATCCAACCCTGTTTATTGCAGTCAAAGATATCGCCGAACGGGCGGGCGCGCCGGCCAAAAAAGCCCGCGTTATTTTAGCGTTCCTTAAAGAAATCGGCTTTGCCGCCGAAGCGCCAGGACCACGGTTTGCGCCGGTGGTTGCAACCCCGCCAAGCCTGAGCGATTTGGCCCGAGCTGCGGCCCGGTACGAACAGAAGCGCACCCAAGATCGCACCCGCTTGGCGGCCATGCTGCGCTACGCCCAATCCCAATTGTGCCGCAATCGCCTGCTGGTGACCTACTTTGGCTACACCGATGGCGCGGCCTGTGGCACCTGCGACAATTGCGTCAACGCGGCCCGCGGCAAGCGTACCGTCGCAGAGCAGCCCGCCGCAGCCGAACTCGACACCGCCGCAGCCGAAATCACGGCCCGCCGGGGTGGTGGCGATACCGCCGTACGCCGGGCCTTGCTCGAAGAATCGCTGCGCCGAGGGGCCCGCGGCGGTCGCGACCGCGCACTGAAAATCGACCGCGCCAAACCACCTACATTTGGCCCCATGGAAAAAGGCGCGTTGGTGCGTCACCCGTCGTGGGGCGACGGTGAAGTGACCAAAGTTGTCGGCGATTCGGTAACCATCTTTTTTCCAGTCCATGGCGAGAAACTGCTCAAAGCCAGCTTTCTGCAAAAACTGTAGCGACGAGCCTTAAAAAGCCGGGTTCGGCGGTGTACGGTCCCGGTCGATGTACTCGATGCGCATGGTAGCTGTCGTCGGACTTTTCGGCGCGCTCGGTTGCAAACCCAGCACGCAAAAAACTCCGACTCCTCAACAACTCGGCAGCGGTGAGAGCACCCCGTCAAACATGGTTGGGGTGTATCCCAAACTGTTCACCTGCGACTCGCTGGTAACGCCAGCCGAACTTGCCAACCTGGTTGGGCCGGGCACGGTGCGCGTGATCGACAGTGCGCTGCGGCCACCCAATGGCCTAGCCGCCCCCTGCACCTACGTGCTCGACCACGGCATCGACGGCGGCCAACCAAGTGCATGGACGTTTGATATCGATTGTCGCGACGGCGCTGACCAAACCGCCGACAAACTGTTTGCCCAATACCGTGCGACCAGCGCCGACTTGATGCAGCAATACAATGCCGCAGCCGACGCTGGGCAAATCGTCGCGAATGATGCCGGGGTTGTGCCGGCCGCACCGCAAGGTACCCTCGAAGTTGCCGTCGGCGCCCGGGCCATCGACCACCACGGTCAAGGGCTCATTTTTTGGGACAACGATGCACCTTGTTATGTCCGCATCGTCGGCACCGATCCGAGCGGCCGACTCGCGCTGGGCAAACATCTAGCCGACCGGCTGTCACCCAAAACTGCGCCCATGACCCCGCGTTTACCGGAGAAACTATGAACCTCCTACGAATTGTCACCGCTAACCAGCATCGCTTTTCCCCGAAGTCAAAGCTGGTGGTTAGCCTCGATCAAACAAGGGACGTTCCCGTCCCTTCTGCCGCCGACAAGTCGCCGGCATTCAACCCACCGCGCGTTACTCGCGCGTTTTTGGGGATCATTCATTGGGCGTTTCTGTTTAGCATGTTGCTGGTAGCCGGGCCGAGCACCTTGCGCGCGTCGGTGGCCCGGGCCGATGCGCCCGCCGCTGCACCAGCGCCCGGCATCCAGCGCTTTACACTCAGCAACGGCCTCGATGTCGTCATCGCACCGGATCCCACGGTGTCGTCGGTGGTGGTGCATGTTTGGTATCACGTTGGCTCCAAAGATGAAGTGCCGGGCAAAACCGGCTTCGCCCACTTGTTTGAACACCTAATGTTCAAGGGTTCGCGCGATGTCGCGGATGGCAAATTTGATGTGTTGTTGGAGTCGGTCGGTGGCTGGAACAATGGCACCACCAACAACGACCGCACCAATTATTTTGAGCAAGTCCCAAGCAATCAACTTGAACTTGCGCTGTACCTTGAATCGAACCGCATGGCCGGGTTGTGGGACGCCATGAACCAAACCGTGCTCGACAATCAGCGCGATGTCGTTAAAAACGAACGCCGTCAAAGCTACGAAAACCGCCCGTACGGCGCAGCCAGTTTAGACATCCAACTCGCGCTTTGGCCGGCGGGCCACGGCAATCACAACCTCACGATCGGAACCATGGCCGATTTAACCGCGGCATCGCTGGCTGACGTTGAAGCATTTTGGCGCACCTACTACCGCCCTTCGAATGCGACGTTGGTGTTGGTTGGCAACGTCGAGCCCGCCGCCGCCCAGCAGTTAGTTAACAAGTACTTCGGGTGGATGCCGACGCAAGCCAAACCGCAAACGCGCAACCTGCTTGCGCCCGTGACACCCCTCGCCGCCCCGGTTGCGCTCACGGCGACCGACAACGTGACGGAACCGAAGCTGTCGTACAGCTTTCGCACCGATGTACCGTACAGCGCCGCCGCAACTGACCTCGAAGTCCTGGCGCAGATCCTCGGCGGCAGCAAGACCAGCCGCTTGTATAAACGCTTAGTGATGAAAGAGCGCTTGGCGTCAGACATCGGCGCCGGCTACGGCAGCCAAGTGCTTGGCGGCGAGTTTGAAATCTCGGCCATTGTCAAAAGTGGCGTGACCATCGACGCAACCCGCCGCGCCTTACTCGAAGAGCTCGCGAAGGTGCGGACCAGCCCGGTGACCGCCGACGAGTTGACCCGAGCGGTGACTACGCTAACGGCCAATTTGTGGCAAGCCCAAGAAAATCTGTCGTCGCGCGCCGACAACATTGCCGAATGGACCGCGCGCACCAATAATCCTGACTTTGCAGCCCAGCAAATCGCCTTGTGGCAAGCGGTAACACCCGCGCGCATCCAAGCAAGTGCCGCCAAATGGCTGGCCGACAACGCTGCGGTCGGCATGACCATTACGCCACGCAAGGAGCCCAGCAAGTGATCGCGAACCGCTCGACCTCAACAATAACTACGGTGCTGGGCCCAGTGCTGGTCGCGGGCCTGTGCGCTGGCCTCACGGTCAGCCTCACCGCGTGTTTGCCAACCCAAAAACAGCCGCGCACCACGCCAACCGGAACGGCGAATGGCGCAGCCACCACCGTTGCCAGCGCCGGGAATCCGGTGAAACCTGATTGGCGCGCCGCAGGCATCGACTGGACAGCTGCGCCACGCAGCAATGAAGGCATGACCTTTACGCCGCCAGCAGCGCAAAGCTTCACCCTCAAAAACGGCGCCCGCGTCATCGTGATCGAAAACCACCGCCTACCGTTGGTTAGCATCGAGAGCTTGCATCTCGGTGCAGGCAGTCGCGAAGATGGCAAAACCGCCGGCCTGGCGGCACTCACCGCCGACCTGCTTGATGAAGGCGCCGGTAGCCTAACCGCGGACACCCTGCCCGAAGCGCTCGAACGCTTGGGCGCCTCACTGGAAGTCAGCACCGGCAGCGATTTCTCGTCGATAACCATGTCGGCGTTAACGTTTGATCGCGCCGCCGAACTACTCGGCGACGTGGTACAGCGACCGCAGTTTGCAGCGGCCGATTTTGAACGCGTAAAGGCCGATCGGCTCGAAGCCCTCGCGTTGCGCAAAGATCGGCCGCGCCAAATCGCGGCCTTAGTCTTTGCGCGCGTGGTGTTTGGTGAACACCCGTATGCCAAGCCAACCGAAGGCGACCCAGGCACGGTCAAAGCGCTAACGCTTGATGCCGTCAAACAGTTTTGGACGCGGGCCTATAACCCGCAACAAGCCGTGTTTATCGTCGCCGGTGATGTGTCGAGCGAACAAGTCCGCAGCAAGCTTGAAACGATTTTCGCGGGATGGAGTGCTAAGCCTAGCAGCTCTGTAGCCGCACGCCGCGCCCCCGTGGCCGGGCCAGGACGCCCGATGATCGCCATTGTCCATCGGCCCGATGCACCGCAAAGCGTGGTGATGATTGGCCGCCGCAGCATGGCCGCTGGTGACGACCGCTACTTCACCAGCGAAATCATCAACACCGCGCTTGGCGGTAGCTTTGCATCTCGACTCAACCAAAAACTGCGCGAAGAACTTGGGTATACCTACGGTATTACCTCGTCGTTTTGGCGTGGGCGCTGGGGCGGCACCTGGACCGTGGCATCGTCGATTCGCAGCGACGTCACCGTGGCTGGCATCGAAGAAGCCTTGCGCATTATCAACGACGCGCGCAGCACGGCGGCAAGCGACAACGAGTGGAAAAAAACCCAAGATCTGATCACGCGTGGGCTGCCGCAAAATTTCGAAACCAACGCTGGCATCGTCGCCGCGTTTCATCGCGTGGTGTTGGCCTCGGGCCCGCTCGATTGGTACCAAACATTTAGCAATCGCATCGCCACCGCTACGCCGCGCCACGCCCAAGCGTTGGCAGCTACCGCGTGGAACGATTTGTCGATTGTTATCGTCGGAGACGAAGCCGCGTTGACGCCCCATATGAGCAAACTCACGGCGCTGGGTTTGCCCATCGTGAAGTTCAATGCCGACGGCGCACCACTGTCGCCGTTGCCCGGACTAACTACGCCGAAGTGATGGCCGAATCATGCTGCACCGATTGAACTCGTGAACCTCAACCAAGCTGCGGCGACCATCGCGTTACCAGCCACCGGCTGGCGCGCCCACACCGCGTTGGCAGTGCCCCTGGCAACCCAACAAGTTGGGCTGCAGCTCATGGGTGCCGTCGACGTTGCGATGTTGGGCCACTACAGCGCCGATGCACTGGCCGGCGCAGGCGTGGCCAACGCGCTGATTTTCACCATCACCTGCGTCGGGATGGGCGTGATGATGGGCATGGAGTCGATTGCGCCCAAAGCCATTGGCGAAGGCGACCCAATGACGGCGCACCGCAGCTTGTTTGGTGCCGCTCGGCTGGCGTTGTGGGTCGGGCTCGGCTGCATGATCGCAGTGATTGCGTCGCCACAACTGTTGGCGCTCACGCATGTTGATGAAGGCGTGGCCCGTGAGGCCCGCGTGTTCGTGTACGCCCGCGCCATTGGCGTGGTGCCGTTTCTGCTGAGCGTGGCGCTGCGTTGTTACCTTGCAGCATTTGGCCGCACCCGAGCACTGCTGGTCGCCACGGTGGCCGGCAACCTGGTGAATGTGCTGCTCGATTATTTTTTGATTTACGGGATCGATAGCCTCGGCCTGCCGCCGTTGGGCGTGTTGGGTGCCGCGATCGCAACTAGTTCGGTGCAGATCGTAACGCTGTTGGTATACGTCGGTGCCGCGCGCAAACTACTGGCCACCGCAACCGCGCGGGTCCTGGCTACGACGGCCGATGTCCGCGCCATTGCCGCGTTTGGCATTCCCATCGGCGGCCAAATGCTAGCCGAAGTCGGCGTGTTTGCCCTCGCGGGTGTGTTAGCTGCAAACATCAGCGGCGTTGCCGCCGGCGCTCACAACGTTGCCATCACGTTGGCCAGTTTTTCGTTTTCGTTAGCCATCGGCATTGGCGCGGCAACATCGACCCAGGTCGGCTACGCTTTTGGCGCTGGCAATTCGCACGGTGTGCGTCGCGCTGGCCACATCGGCCTGACCTTGGGCGGTGTGGTGATGGCACTTTGTGCGCTGGTGTTTGTGATCATGCCCGAGCCGCTGGTCGCTCTGTTTACCAACGACACCGTAGTGCGTGCAGCAACCATTCCGCTGCTGCGCATCGCTGCGATCTTTCAGCTTTCCGATGGCGCGCAAGCGATCGTCGGCGGTGCCTTGCGTGGCCTCGGCGACACCCGCGCCACCTTGATTGCCAACTTGATCGGCCACTACGGCGTTGGGCTCGGCGTTGCACTCACGCTAGCGTTTGGCTTCGACCTCGGCGTCGCCGGATTATGGTGGGGCCTGTCCGCCGGCCTCACCGTCACCGCGATTGCGCTGTATGTGCGGTTTGTGAAGACCACCCATCGGTTGCGCAGCCCTGGCTAGCATTCGCACTAGTACGCCACAGCCTCCGTTCGATTGTTTTTTTCCGTTGTCGCGCCGCACGGCACGTGCGCAGGTAGTTCAGGGTGCCGCTAATGACCACGGCCTTGGTGTGGGGTCGGTAAGGCTCGGTGTTCGTGGTCCGTGCGCCGTGGCCCGAGTCCCGAGTAAGCAACGAAGATTGCTCAGGGTTTTATACGATTTCACTGATGCGACGAGCATTGGATCTAGCCTCAGCGGCCAGCGCGAAGCCCACGCCGCAGATCCCGCTACCAAGGCGCAGCTGTAGTTATCAGCTGTTAGCTAACCAAGGGCCTGGCGCCGACAATGGTTATGTCGAGTTGCCTGGGTTTTTGCTAAGGTCCGAGCATGTTTAGTCGTACCCACCTAGCAATTGCTGCGGTGTCCCTCGTCGCCGCCGTGACCCTGTCGGCGCCACAGGCTAACGCCGAAACCAAAAACACGGTGCTGCGCCACGGCCCATGGTGCGGCACGCCGCAGGTGATGCCCACCGTCGCGCAAAGCCCTCACACCCCATACGCAGCTGCGGCGCGGGTGGTGTGGCTTAATCGAGCAGGTGGCACCTACACCGGGAGCCCGAACACCAATGCGGCGACCAATGCCGTGAGTACCGGCATTTTTGGAAGCGGCTCGTTCACGATTCCACCGATGTCGAGCCAGTTCGACTGGACGGCCTTGGTGGCCTGCGTCAAGGTCCACTAC
>JAGPDK010000292.1:0-1332 GCA_018057605.1 Kofleriaceae bacterium
CATCATGACCATGCGTTCGAGCCCGGCTTTCGAGGTGTCGGCCCACACCCAGCCAATGCCATCAGCGTACAAGCTCAGTGCCATAAATTTGTGACGCTTGATCACGTCGGTCAAGAAGTTGGCACCCACCGCACCGGCGATTTGTTTGCGCGTGGCTGGGGCCAACGCGGCCATAACGGCAAAAAATGGTTTGCCGTTGATCACCTCGGCAGCTTGGGTCAACAACGCGTTGTTTGCCCGTGATGGAGTCTGCCAGCTATCGGCCATCCGCGGTTTGACCAAGCTTGGTGTACCCACCAGCAGTACGCCCGATTTGGTTAGGCCAACGGCGATGCTGCCGTCAATTTCGAGCATGGTGCCACTCGGCGCTATCACGCCCTGGGTCAGTTTGGCGAGTTTGGCGAGCGATGCCAGGTCGAACTTGCCATGCACGGCAGCGAGTACGTTGGGCTTGTCCAGGATGGCGCCGCGCTGCACAAACGCCGTGACATCGCTGATGTCGGCGGTTACATCAAGTCCAATCATGCCTTTGATCAGGTCGCGGCCACCTTCAACGTCTGTCACGATTTTTTTCGCAGCGTCACGCAGTTCTTTCGCGGCCTTGATTTCGGCCACGTTAGGCAGCGCTTTGAGGGCTTTGAAGTTCCCTGGCACAACGCTGACCGCATCGAAATGCACAATCACGTCAGCATCGGCCACGGCGTACACCAGCGCCGCGTCGGCGGTTGGTGCCGCAGGGTTTGGCGAAACGCCAAATCCCGTCATCGCAAGCAAAAAGTTGATGACCTGAAGAAAAGCATTCATGAGAGTTCCTCGCGCGAATAAACGTTGTGCAAGCGAGCATCGCACTCAATGTGATGGTGAATCACGATCAGGAGCCGACAAAAATCAACCATGTGGTGCGGTTACCAAGCCGATTTTCCAAACAGAAAAAAAGTGTCTGTCAAGACTGGTTCGTAGTTGGGTCTTCGATAGGATGATCCCCCACGCAAGATTTGTTTGACGGAGGAGCGATCGCGATGAATACGCTGGCAGTAGTGGAAGAGGTATTGCGGGAAACGGCAACTCCGATGACGGTGAAGCAAATCGTGCAGCGCGCTGGCGCACGCTTGCCCAGCAAGTCAAAAACCCCGGATACCGTGGTGGCCCGCGATTTGTCGGTCAACATCAAGAAATTTGGTGAACAGTCGTTGTTTGTGCGGACTGCGCCGGGCTTGTACGGGTTACGCGAGCCGGCATCGGCCGAGTGCAACGCGCCTGTTTCCGTAGTCGCAGCGAATCTACGTCATGAGCGGGCCGGGCCCATACATGGAGCGAACGAGCGAACGCTCG
>JAGPDK010000292.1:1432-7334 GCA_018057605.1 Kofleriaceae bacterium
GAGCGGGGCCCCAACATGGAGCGAACGAGCGAACGCTCGGAGCGGGGCCCCAACATGGAGCGAACGAGCGAACGCTCGGAGCGGGGCCCCAACATGGAGCGAACGAGCGAACGCTCGGAGCGGGGCCCCAACATGGAGCGAACGAGCGAACGCTCGGAGCGGGGCCAACCTCGCCGCAGAGCAGAAAAAACGAACGTGACGAAGCTGCTGTAGGTGGCGTTGGTTGATTCGGCGTGCAACTGCCTCGGATCGGGCGTGGGTTGTCGCCACTGGCGTAACGGCGTATCAGAACCTCGGTGACTACCAGCGCATCTTGCCAACCTGGCTCGAACAAGCCGGCGTGTTAGCTTGGGTGTTTGAAAGCAAAGGGGTACGACGCGGCATGGCCATGCTGGGATTTTACGGCGAGCCGGTGGCCACCGGAGGCTTACAAATCGTTGCTGATTTGCTGGCGCTGGCGGTTGCCGAAGAATTTCGTGGCGTCGGCATTGGCCAGGCGCTGCTCGATCATGTGATTGAAGTGGCCAGCCGGATCGCTGCATCCACCAACGCTGCGTGGTTGCGTCTAACTGTAGAGCAACACAACCTGAGCGCGCAGCGTTTGTATACTCGGGCTGGGTTCACGTTTGATCCGTCGGTCACAACGACCTACGAAACCGGGCTCACCGGCTTACGCATGCGGCGTCCGATCTAAGGACGTAACCGGCGCGGCGGTTGCCAGCAACATGCAGCGGAATGCGCGGCTGCATCGCCACACCGCACATAAAAAAAGAGGCCGGTGAGGGCCTCTGGTGTGGAGCGGGTTAGTGGCTTAGCTATTCAACTTATTCAACAACCACGCCGCATGGGAATTTCGCGGTGACACTTGGCGATGCAGTGTTTTTGAGTTCGGTGCACGCGGCGCCGACCAGTTCAATTGTATTTTCATCCACTGCGTTCCATTCGGTGCCGAACATCAAGATGCGGCCGTTGAGTTTCACTTCGCCATTGGCGGCTTGCGTGACATTGATGTTGCCGCTCAGGTCGAGTTGGCAGCTGACGACGCCATTGATGATGGTGTCGAATGCGGCTTTGAGTTGCGCTGGATTGTCGCCACGATACACGGTGGCGGTGGTGGTGCCAGAACCTGCATTGGCTACAGCTTGCAGGCGGCCGAGTTGGGCGGTGCCTAAGTTCATGCCTAGGACATACACATCAATCCCGGCCGCGTGAGCTGCAGCTGCTGCATTGACTGAATCGGTTTGGCCATCGCTATTGCCGTCGCAACTGTTTGGATCACCGTCGGTGGCAAGCACAATGATTGGAGGCGAGCCGGCCGGAGGTGCGCCGGCGCCCATGAACGATTGAATCGCTTTGGCCATTGCTTCGCCGGTTGGCGTTGAACCATTTGGACCGTTGGCGTCAAGCAGTGCTTTTAGTGCGGCGTGACCATTGAGCACGCGAGCTGCGGTTTGGTCGAAAGCGTTGCAGACGTCGGCGGGGCCTGGGAAAATGGTCGCGCCAAAGTAGGCTTTGGCTTCCAGCGTTTTCACCACACCGGTGGTTGGATTGACCAACGCATCTTTGAGCGAGGTCCACCGCGTTCCACCCATCGAACCCGAACGGTCGATCACCAACTGAATACTTGGAGTGGTTGGCATCGCCGTAAAATTCACCGCCGGACAATCAGCATCCGGTTGCGGCGCTGCATCGATACCGTTGGTGATGCAACGACCGTCGTCGCTACAGGTCAAGCCGTCGCCGCATTCGCCGCCACCTTGGGTGCAAAATGCATAACATTTGCCGTCGAGGCGGCAGTGAAATCCCGCCGCGCATGTCGTTGGGCTTGCTGATGGATCACACGCTGCGCTGCATGATGGATCCGGTGGCGACTTGTCACATGGACCTGCCGCAGGCGAACCACAGGCTGCGAAAGCGGCGATCAGGGCAGTGGCAATCCCTGAAAGACTGATAGAGCGAACGGTCATAGATTGCATTGCTCTATCATCAGCAAAAAGCAGGCCGGATGCGAGAATTAGTTGCAAAGATCGTCAGCCTAGCGATTTCAGGATCTTGCCGGATCCCAGAGATCTGAAAAGTGCGGACTTTGCACAGCTGGGGTCAGCCGACCGTGGGGGAAAACTCCGGGTTTCCGACGGAGATTCTCCTAGTTAGGTCGCACACCGCGACATTGCTGACACAGTCTGGCGAGCGGTTCACCCACCCGCCAGAGGTGTTTGCACGTTAGTCGTTACGGCTTTTTAACTTGGCCGTCAGTGTCCAACACCGTGAGCCCACCTGGACCTACATCGCCGCGCTTGGCTAAATCTTCCAGCGCTTGCTGCAAGGTAACCGGTTTGCCATCCTTGAGCAGCGGCACGTCGGATTTACTAGCTGCGTCGCGGACCACGACGTTGGCGTTGGCGTCGCCGATGACCAAGTACACGGTGTCTTTGGCGCGCAAATGTTTTTTGGCTGCGTTCGAAACTTGTGCTGCGGTCACACCGTTGACGCTGCTGACGAACGAGTTGAAGTAGTTCATTGGCAACCCGAAATATTGCAGCATCCGATATTGCGACAACGAGCCGCTACCGGTGGCGAACCGAGCTGGCAGCGCCAATGTTAGGCCGTTTTTCTCGCGTTGCAATTCTTCGCTGGTCACCGGCATTTTGCCGGTCGACAACGCCGCAAATTCTTTGACTAGCTCCAGCAGCGATTGGTAGCTAGCATCGGTGCGCACCGATGCTGACGCGACGAAGGTGCCGAAGTCACGATTGTAGTTAAACCCACCGCGGGCGCCGTACGAATAGCCTTTGTCTTCACGTAGGTTCATGTTGACTCGGCTGGTGAAGCCGCCGCCAAACACCGCCGCCATCATGCTGTTGGCAAAGTATGCCTGGTCCGAGCGTTTAGGCCCCGCCGACAACATCGCAACTTGCGATTGTGCGGCACCCGGAACATCTACCAAGTAAATACGCGCCGCAGGTTTGGTTGGCGCTGGCGGTTTGCGGCGGGGCAGGCCTTTGCCTTGAAATGTGGCCAAAGTTGCACCGTCGAACAAGGCTCGTACCCGTGCGGCGTCCATGTCGCCGACGATGAAGAGTTTCGCGCCTTGCGGTTTGAGCGCTTTGGCTGCAAACGTTTTGCAGTCGGCCATGGTTACCGCGGCCAGCGATGCTTCGGTGGTGACTGTGCCAAACGGGTGACTCGCACCATACAAAACCACCGGCGAGATTCGCCCAAGCAATGAATCGGGCGAGCCTTTTGATTGTTTCACCGCTTCGATGCGGCGCTTGACCAGCCGGTCAAAATCGCTATCGCGCATGCCTGGGGTTAACAATGTCTCGGCAAATATTGCGAAGGTGGCATCGATGTTGCGTGATAGGCTGGACATCGAAATACCGACGGTATCTTGGCTGGCGTACGAACTTACGTCCGATGCCAAATCGCCTAACGCTTCGGCTAATGCAACTTTGTCCAAGCGCGCCGTGCCTTCGGTGAGCAGGCTCATGCAGACGCCGGCGAGGCCTTCTTTGCCTTTGGGATCGAGCGCCGCGCCACCTTCGAACGACAAGTCGACCGATACGATCGGCAAGTCGGATTTCTGCACCAAATAAACTTCGATTCCGTTTTTGAGTTTAAACGGTGCGATCGTTGGCATCGCAAAAGCCCGCGGGGCTTCGGCTGCCGGCTGTTGACGACGAAATTCTTCGTCGGGAAATACCAAGTTCTGAGGTTGTGCGGTTTGCACAATGCCAGCTGTTACCGGCCCGGCAGGCGAGGGCGACGAATCTTGCGCAGGTCCCGTGGGTTTCACATCTTGGGGGGTGCCGTTGGGGTCTGGCAAGGTGGCTACCTTTGCGGTCTTTGGTGGGCAACACGCAGTTAGCGTAGCGGCGGTTGCGATGGAAAAAAGCGTAGTACGTTGAATCATTTGGCACCGCCTGCGCCGGCTGGCGCTGCTGGCATTGTGGTGATGGTGATGAGGTTGTTGGTCGGCAGCCATTGGGCAATTGCCGCACGGACTCGCTGCGTCGTGGTTTTTCGGTAACGATCCAAGTCCCAGGTGATTTTGCCTGGGTCACCGAGAAAGTGATTGAATGATTGCAGTGTTTCGCCGCGGCCCAACACGCCTTCGAGACGGTAGATTGCCGAGGCTTCGATGCCGGTGATGGTCCGCTTGAATTCACGATCGGAAATTGGTTCTTTGGCCAATCGATTCAGTTCTGCCACGACCGTGTCTTTGATGTCTTTGATGTTGGTGCCGGGGCGTAGGGTTACGCTGATTTCAAACACGCCGGAAAACTGGCTGCCGCCTTGATACACGCTGACGCTTTGGGCCCAAGGTTTGTCAATGACCAACGCTTTGTACAAGCTGCCGGTGCCTTCGGCGCCCAGCGCGTTGGCGGCAATATCGAGCTCGGCGTCGTCGGCTGCGAAATTCGCAGGCGAAATCCATTCAAATTGAATCCGGCGAAGTTTGGCAAAGTCGTCGTTGATCACCACGTCTTTGGCGACCGCTTTGGGCGCTGGGACGGTAAGTGCCACGGGCTTTTTCGAAGCCGGCAGGGACCCAAACCATTTCGCAACCAGCTTTTTGGTAGCGGCGACATCGAAGTCACCTGATACGCTGATGGTAGCGTTGGATGGCACATACCAGGTCCGGTAGAAGTTTTTGACATCGTCGATGGATGCCTTTTCTAAGTCTTCGTGACGGCCGATCGTCAAGTACCGATACGGATGCCCTTCCGGATACAACGCTTGCCCAACCGCAAAACGGGTCCGGCCGTACGGCACGTTATCGTAGCGTTGTCGGCGTTCGTTGCGCACCACTTCGATTTGATTGGCCAGGCTTGGGCCAGTCAACAATTCGAGCAAATGGCTCATGCGATCGCTTTCAAGCCAGAGCGCCGTTTCGAGTTGGTTCGATGGCACCACCTCATAATAATTGGTGCGATCTGGGTTGGTGGTGCCGTTGATCTCCGACGCGCCAATTTGTTTGAGAATCGCAAAGTGTTTGTCGGAGCCAACATTTTTGCTGCCTTGAAACAGCATGTGCTCGAACAAGTGGGCAAAGCCGCTCTTGCCGTAATTTTCGTAGCCCGAGCCGACGTGATACCAAACGCTCACGGCAACCAGCGGCACGCCTTTTTGTGGCGCCAAAATAACTTCGAGGCCATTGGGCAACATGTATTTTTCAAATTCGATCGTCGGATCCGCAGGTGCTGGATCTTTGACTCGAATTTGCGACAAGGTTGGGCTAGCGGGACCGCCGGCATAAACATGCGGGCTGGCCAACAGCCCACCGGTCAGCACCAGTGCGAATGAGCGCAGAATATTTCCAAATTTCATGTGTCCTCCAAACAGGGGCGAAAGGTACTCGAATTCCCGACATGCGCCAAACTGGTTGGACGGCGAATTACCCGTGGGTTGAGGTGCGCAAATCGGCATCGCAGATCCGCACGCGTGTAGGGTGCTTGGCGTGCATGGGTTCGTGGTACCGTCAACCTCCGTCGAACCTAAGGAGTCGTGATGTCTTTACATTTGCGTTCGCTGCAACTGTTACTCGCTGCATTGGCCGTCGTTGCTGTAGCTGCGCCCGGCCGTGCCGTCGCTGGCAAGCGCGGTCGTCATGTGCGTTATGTTGGGCAACATCCAATTGCCAAAGATCATGGCAAAGGGTTGTGTCACATCGAAGGACCGCATGTGCATGCCTACGATCCACCGTCGAAGTTGCAGTTCCGTGACTACGATGGTCAACAATTCTTCGTCGGTGATCCGGTTGCGTATGGCTGGGATGGTCCACGCGAAAACTACATGGGGCATCATCCGATTCAAGTCGATGTTGTGGTGGGCGGGACGGTGCCAGATCAAGAATTTTGTTTCATCGATGGGCCCCACTTCCACGCCTTCGCGCCAGCAC
>JAGPDK010000293.1 GCA_018057605.1 Kofleriaceae bacterium
GGCCGCATTACCTTGGATGCGAACGGTGGCAAGATCGTCATCGAAGCCCTCAAAGGCGATGTCTGCCTGCAATCACCTGCCGGCGAAATGAAAATTGTCGCGAATGAAATCAACATTGAAGCAGGCGCCAATTTGGAAATCGTCGCTGGCTCAGCGATGAAATTTGGCAGCGGTAGCAGCACCGACATCAAAGGCTCAGCGTTGGTCTCGCTGTCCGGGGCAAGCGTGAATACCAACGGCAGCGCGTCCGCACCCTCGGCACCCTCGACGTCGCCCAACGACATCGCCGACCCGTACGGCTCGTAACGTTGCCCGCCGCCCGGTTATGGTGTCGCGCGGTTACGTCGCGCGGTTACGTCGCGCGGTTACGTCGCGCGGTTCCTATGTTGACCGGCTACTGAGCGAGCCTAAACGAATCACCATCAGGTGCCTTGGGGCCATGCAGCTCTTTAACAACTGGCAGCTTGGCCTTGGGGTCTTCGCTGGTGCCGCGTCGCACGTATTCGGTAACCGGCTTGTACTGGAGCGTCCATTTTTCGCTTTTGATTTCTTTGCCATCTCGGTAAAACCGCCGGTGCCGCAACAACTTGTAGCCGTCGAAGCCGCCTTGATCTAACGAGGTTTCGTCCTTCTTGATCTCGTCGTCGAGCCGTTCTTCGGTGGTGTACGGTGTGGATTCGAGCACCTTGCGCTCGAAGACAATTTTGTCCCAAGGGCGTTTTTTGCCAAGCAGCGTAACCGTCGATTCACCGTTCGCGACACGATAGTGAATCACCACAGGAAAATCGTACGGATTTTTTAATTTCAGATCGGTGTTGGGCCACACCACGGTGGCGTCGAAACCTAACGGCGTGTACGTCGATGGCCGCGAATGATTCGTGGTTTTAACGATTTCGAGTCCTGCAAAAAAGGATGCACCAAAAAGCGTCGTCGAAATCTGACACGTGCCGCCGGCGAGGCCGTCGACCATTTCGCCCGCATCGATCACGTGGGCGATTTTGTAACCCATCTTTTCGCTGCGCTCGCCCACCACCTCATTAAATGAGAACTCAACGCCTGGCTGCAGCACAAAGCCGTTGAGCTTGGATGCTGCGAGTTTCAAATTGAAATTCCGATCTTTATCCGACACCGAAAACCTGGTGGTGTAGGTGCCGAGTACTTGCGAAATATCTTCGATCGCCATGCTCTTAACGCTGCTAGCCGCCGGGATATCAACCATCGGCAGTTCAAGCGAGGCCTGGCCGATGCGGGCTGCGGTTTCTAACCGTGGCAACGCCGCCCACAGTTCGATGCCACGACCTGGCTTATCCGCAACGATGCGTCGGCCTTCGAGGTCAATAAATGCGTTGGTCGGCGCGTGATCGTGCGCACCTTTAATCTTGCGAATCACTTGCTCAACCGCGCTGCGGTCAAGGGTAATCGGCACCCGGCCCTGCTGCGCTAGTTGCGTAAATTGCGCTGGACTATAGCTACCAGCTTCGGCAGCATCGTGACGATCAAGCGTGCCACCTAGCTCGCGCCAGGTCATGCGCAGCTTCACCCCGCCAGCGACTAACTCCACTGGCCGGTCGAGCGCGGCCTCCCAGCTGTCGATCACCGCGGCCGAGGCGGTTGGCTTGGCAGCCTTGACTTCGTGATTCGCGCTGCGCACCGTTCGCGTGGTTAGATAGTAATAACCGCCGGCAAAGCCACCGGCAGCGAGAAACAGCGCCCCGGCCAAGCCAAACAGCACGACCCCGCCTTGATGTTTTGATGATTTCGCAGATCGTGCCATTACACACCTTTATCACGAAGTGATGCCCGAGCAAATTTGCTCACCCTAGTCCAACCTGCATTCTGCATACGATGGGCCAATCATAGATCTGCTGAGCCCGCAGGATCCAGCGCGGTGTGGGTGGCTGGCCACAGCAAGCGTGGGCCACCGTAGACAGTCCTCACACAATCGCACGCCGCTGCATGCGCAACCGTGCTGACATCCGGGTTTGACAGCGAGCCTTTGGTAAGGCACGTTTACGCCATGGCGTCGTCACTCATTCAGCGAAACAAAGTTGTGGCAAAACGCAAAGGCGCCATCGCCGCAGTGGTGGCGGGCGGCGCTACGGCGGTCGCGGTGTTTGCCTCTCCGGTTGTGGGAGTTGTGGGCTTAGTTGGCGCTGCATACCTTGGGTGGGATTGGTTGTCGTTTCGGATCAAAAATGGCATGCGTTTCTAGCGGAACCAGGTTTTGAGTCATCCTGCCTGTGCATTCTGTGCATTTTGCACGCCAGAATGCCCGCCACGGTAACGGTTCGTTTTACTCTACGCTCCGATGTCTGATTCTGAAACTAATCGCGCGTTTCCCGCTGGTACTTCTGCTGGTACTCCTGCTGGTACTCCTGCGGGTACTCCTGCTGGTACTCCTGCGGGTACTCGACTTGGCGACTATGTCGTTGGCGCTCCGCTATGGCGATTGCGCATTGCCGACGGATATCAAGCGCAACGCGCGGTGAATGGACAAGCAACTGCCGCCGTGCTGTACATTGTGCACCCCGCGATTGCAGCCAACGCCGACGTGCGGCAACAACTGATTGAAGGCGTGCGCACCGCAGCCGCGCTACCCGCGCATCCCAACGTGGTAAAAACCATCGCGGCCGGCCTCACCGGCGACGTTTTGTGGGTTGCGGTCGAGGCCATTGATGGCAATTGCCTGCGCGATTTACTCGCAGCCAAAGCGGATCATCGTTTCGATCCCAAAATCGCAGGCAATCTCGGCAAAGCGATCGCGGCGCCACTAGCCATCATGCCACACGGCGCATTTGCTGCGGAATCTGTCGTGGTCAACCGCCAAGGCGTAGTGCGAATCGCCGATTTTGCGTTGGCCCGTGGCACTGCGGCGGCGATGACCGCCAAGCTCATCACGAGTTCAGGGACCTGGGCGCCTGAGATTACGGCGGGCCACGCGGCCTCAGAATCCGCCGACGTCTATGGGCTAGGTGCGTTGCTCTATGAAGTGCTGGTCGGCGGCCCGTTGCGCACCGGGGGCCCGCGCCCAAGTGAAGCCGTGCCTGGCACCAGTCCACAAATCGACGAAGTTATTGCCCGCGCGTGTCATCGCGACCCACCGCGCCGATTTGGTTCGCTGTTGTCGTTTAGCGAAGTGATCAGTGAAGCCCTCGGCCAAGGTGGGGCGTTGACCGAATTGACCCGTGCGATTGGAGCTGCGCCAACTTCCACGCCGATTCCGCGCGCGGCACCGGCCGCCGCAAGTGGTGCGGTCCGGGCCGCACCCAGCGCTCAGCTCGGCGCCGCAGCAAGTCCCGCTGCACCCAGCCCCACCGCACCCGCGCCGCTCGTTGTGCGTGCCATCATTCGCGATCCTGCGCTCGAAAAGGCCCTCGCCGGTGCCATGGCCGATTCCAGTGAAAAGTGGCTGGTCACCAAAAAAGGCCTCGACTACGGACCGTTCTCGCTCGCCGATGTCGTGCATCAGATCGACAAAGGCGACATCGTCGCTGACCATGTCATCGCCGACAAAGACACCGGCGCCCGCGCGCAAGTCGGCGAGCACCCACTACTTGGGGCGATGGTGGCCGCGGCACAACAGCGCATGAACGATGCCCGCCGAGCCCAAGCCGAAGTGTCCATGCAGACGAGCGCCAAACGAGCCGGCGCAGCGCTGTATGTAACGATTGCATTGGGCGTCGCAGCGGCAGCCATCGCGGTGTACTTCATTGTGCAAAAAGCCCGAGGCAGCAGCGCAACCAAAGTCGAAACGGTTTCAACCCTCGGCGCTGGTTCGTTGCCGGTGAACGTGTCGTTGCCCAAAGCTCCTCCTAAACGGCCCAAAACTGGCAACGGCACGAGCGCCGGACGCAGCAATGACAGTGTTGCCAATGGCAGCGAAGATTTAACCCTCGACATGTCTGGCGATGACGAAGAAAGTTCGCCGCCACTCGATATGAGCACGGTGTACGGTGTGTACTCCCGCGCCGGCGGTGCCTTAGGCGGTTGCCTGCAAGCCAACGGCGAGCGCAATGCCAACATCTTTATGATCATCGATGGGCCATCAGGCAAAGTCACTGTAGTACGCGTCAACGGCAAGAATGCCGGGGGCTTGCAAGGCTGTATCAGTCGCACCATGCGCGGGCTCAAGTTTCCAGCTGCAGGCAGCCGCACCAAAGCTGAGTTCGAGATTTCGATGTGAATTGCCGGTACACACCCGCCCCCACGATGCGCGCCGGCGTGGAGATTATATCGTGCACCCGCTGTTACTGGGCACCTGCGTTGGTTGCATTGGTCGCCGTCGCCAGTTGTCGCATCAACGGTGCACCACGCAACGACCTGACCGCGAAGCAGACGAACGCGGGTGTCGCTGCGGCCACCTGGCAAAGCGACCTTGCGTTAGCGCAACAAGCCGAACGCAAACGTGAGCATTTCCAAGCGCGCACGCATTATCAAGCGGCGTATCGCCACGCGACAACAACCCAGGACCAGGCCCGCGTAGCTCAAAATTTTGCCGATACCCTACTGTCATGGGGCGAATTCGCCGAAGCGCAAGCCCAGCTTGAACTGGTCGTAAAGCACCTGCCCAGCCAAGCTGCCGGCTGGCATGATTTGGGCATGGTGCGATATCGCTTGGGCCTGCCGGCTGGGGCCGAAGTTGCGTTTCGACGAGCCATCGCCTTAGTGCCAGCCGAGCCGCGCCCACGGATCGCATTGGCCGCCCTGTTATGGGCCAATCTTCGACGCGGCGATGCCTTGCGCGAGTACCAAGCCCTGCAACAATTGGCCCTGCCTGCGCCGGTCCGGCGCAAAGTCGATTGGGCGATTGCGCAATTATCCGCGCCAGCCAACGCCACGCCAACCGCAGCGCCGTAACAGCCGTACACTCCCACGACCAACGCTTGCAGCCACCCACGAGGCGCGAGTCGGTGCCAGCTCCGATACGGTTGCGCGAACAAGTTTCGAGGGCGCAGCGAACCTAGCAGCCGGCAACCGTCCACGGCTGTGGCATAGTCTGGCTATGAAGCGCGCGTCTTGGCTTGCCCTGCCCCTGCTCACCGCAACCCTGTGGCGGACCGCGCCGGCGGCCGCGTGGGACTTTGCTTGGTCGGGCAGAATTGACGCCGAGACCGCGGAGCTATTGCGCAGCGACGATGCCGCGCAGCGCGTAGCTGGTATTCGTTTACTCGGCAGCTACGATTTGACATTAACCGAAGACAAACTGCTTACGGCACTAAGCGACAGTCAACTTGCCGTGCGCCTTGAAGCGGCCCGAGTGCTGGGGCAACGCGGCTCCCAGCGTGCGACCGACGTCTTGATTCGTTGGCTTGGTGACGGCGACGTCAAACTTCGTGCGATCGCGGCCGAAGCGTTGGGCGGCATCGGGGGCAGCGTGGCCACCGAAGCGTTGATTCGCAGCCTCGGCGACGCCGACGGCACAGTTCGCCAACGCACGGTGGTAGCACTTGGCACCATCGGCAAGCGCGGCGATGCGACGATTGCGATGACCCTGATCGCGCGCCTCGAAGACGACAAAACCGACGTCAAACGCGCCGCAATCGAACAGTTGGTTGCGCTGCGCGAACGACGGGCGCTCATCCCGTTGGCTGCACGCTTGGGGGATTCGTCACCCGAGGTAAAAAAAGATGCTGCGCGGGCGCTAGCGCAACTCGGCGATCGCAGTGCAGCGCCACCGTTACTGCGCATGCTCGACGAATCGGCCGAAGACGTGCGCAATGCGGGCTTTGAAGCGGTTGGCGAACTTGGCATTGAAGAAGCAGTGAGCCCGCTCACCGAGAAACTCAATATCGGCAGCGATTCATCGCGCAGCAAAGTGCTCGTTGCGTTGGCCAAAATCGCCAAGCTCACCAGCAACGAGCCGGCGCGAGCCCGCGCCCTAGGCGTCGTCCTTGATGAATTGGAAGAGGGCAACCGCTTTGCGGTGCATGCGCTGGTTGCGGCCGGCCCTGCCGCGGTACCGTATTTATTGCGCAGCCTCGACGGTAAACTACCTGGTTCGCCAAGCAAGATCGTTGATGCACTTCGGCAAATCGGCGACCCGCGCGCGACCAACGCGTTGATCGCCGAGCTCGATCGCGGGCGTGTACCGATGGTGGCGACGTTAGCCGCCCTGGCCGCAACTAACGACCCGACGGCCATGTTGTCGTTACTGACCCGCACCGCCAGTACCGACCCGACCATCCGCCTCGCCGCCATGCGTGCGCTCGACGGCATGATCGACCAAGATGTGCGCGCAATCGACGCACTCATCGAACGGCTCAACGATCCGGATCGCGACGTCCGGATTCTCGCGGTTCGTTACCTCGGGCGTTTACACGCAACTGCCGCCATTGCGCCGTTGCGTGGGATGCTTGGCTCGGGCAATCCGTATGCCCTTCGCCTCGCAGCCATCGACGCGCTTGGCCAAATTGCAGCGCCGAGTACAGTCAACCCGCTCTTTGCTGAGTTGCACGCCGAATTATTCGACGTGCGCCATGCGGCCAGTCGCGCATTAGCCGGGATTCACGCACCAAGCATCGTCGCGCCAGCAATGCAATTGCTTAAGCATGATCGCACTGGCGGACGCCCGCATGTGTTGGTCGCGTTGCTCGGCACCGCGCGCGGCTTGCCCCGTCGCGATGCGCCGCTCAGTGAACTCGTTCGCAAGTTGGCAACCACCAGTGACCATGCGTCAGCGACTGCGGCGACTTTGGTCTTGGCAGCCTTGGCTACCAATTCGGTTGCGAGTTCAGATGTAGAGCGCGCTGCGCTGCGACGACTCGCGATGCACGGTGTGCCATCGGTGCGGGCCGCTGCCTTGCGCGGCCTCATCGATGATGCCTCGCCCGATGCGACGGCCACGCTGCTCACCGGACTAGCGTCACCCGTGGATCAAGTCGGAGCCGCCGCTGCGTACGCGTTGGGCCGCCGACCGCGGGCCGCCACGAGCGCGATCACCCATGCATTACAACGCGCTGCCCGCCGCAGCGAATGGGCTACCGCGATCAATGCGAGTGCCGCGCTTTGGCGCATTGGCCAGGCCCATCCAGCGCTGCTGGCCACCATGGGCGATGCCAGCCACACCTTGGTCTTTCACCGCAGTCGCCTGGTGCGCAACAATGCCGGGCACCTGTTACTACAACAACCAACGTCGGCGCAACGCAACGCCCACCTGTTGCGTTTAGTGCAACAGGACGACAGCGCCTTTGTTCGCGCCAACACTGTGCGCGCAATCCACTTCGCCGGGCCAACGCCAGCCTTGCCGCCCGAGTTACGGCAAGCAG
>JAGPDK010000294.1 GCA_018057605.1 Kofleriaceae bacterium
CAGGACTATTGAGTAAAGCTAGCCATTTGCGCAGTTACGAAAGCCGTGTGCCAGCGACGTGCAACCTAGAAAAAGCTTTTAGCGAACGACCACCAGTCACGCCCGACGTCAAAACGCAGTTCACAGGTCGCGTAGCGCACCGCGGTTGCGCCCTCGCCCACCCAAATTTCACCCGGCAATGTAGTCCAACTGGCTTTCGGCCTCAGCCAGTTGATCACCTTTTTGCCAGCGAATCGCGCCGGCCGACCGTCGTCCGCGGCAAAGCGCAATTGATACTCAATCATGCGCCGGCCGAACGGCGCAATCGTCATCGTGCCCGTGGTTACCGCGCGCGCTGCCAGTGGCGCAGCATACGTGAGCCCGGACGCTTCGGCCACACCGTTGCCGATCCGGTCGCGCCACGGTGCCGCCACCTTCAGGTCAAATGAAAAATCATGGTGGGAGCCATCCGCATCCAACCGCATCCAACCCTGCATGATTTCGTGAAATCGTAAGCCCACGCCAGCAGTATGCCTGCCGAAACGCAAAAACGCGAGCTTGAGCTCGCGCTTGCGTCATTATCGGGGAGGAACCGAATCTGAAGGACAGGTTACATCGCGCGGCAAGAGTTGAACGTGAAGCTCTCGCATACACACTGCACATCGCCGGCGCGGCATGTCGCGCCGTCAGGGCGGCGACAGTTATTGCCGGTGTACACCGCGTCACAATCATCGCGAGCGACACAAACGCCTTCGCTGCGGATGGCCGAACAGGTTGGCGGCACATCGCAAGCCGTGATCAACTCACACACACCAGTGTAACAGCCATTGAGAACCAGTGGTACGCGGTTAGCCGCGCACACTGGGGGGACGATGTTGCAAGTTACAACACCAGCACAACTGCCTACCGGCAGTTTGCACAGGTTGGTACATGCATCAGTGTTCACCATGTTGGCGTCATCGCATTGTTCACCTTTGGTGGTGTCAACAATACCGTTGCCGCAGCGTTCGTTCGATTTACAGTTCTTCGAGCAACCGTCGCCGTCAACCGTGTTGCCATCGTCACAGACTTCGCCTGGGTTAATCGTACCGTCGCCACATGCCGCCATTGGGCGCGGAACGCAGGTGTAGGTTGCAATGTCACATTTTTTGTCAGCAGCGCAATCGGCGTCTTTGGTGCACTCATTGGTGTCAGGCACGCATGACGAGCGGTCTGGATCGCATTTGAAGCCAGCACCACAATCGGCGTTGGTGCTGCAAAAGCCGGCTTCTTGACAGGTCCGATCGCCAGCGCAATAGCAACCGGCGGCGCAATCTTGGTTGCTGTCACATTCATATTGGGCATCGCAGGTCGATGAAAACCAGTAACAGCCATCAAGCGTACATTGGTACGCGCCATCATTGCGGCATTCGACCCATGAGCCCGGGTCGCGACCACTACCATTATGTTCACCTAGGTACAATTCACAGCCAGAAGCGGTGAGCGCGAGGCCCAAACAGAGCCCGATACAATAAATGAACTTTTTCATGTGATCCTCCAAGTACGAAATTACAAAGTCGAGAGAGTTATAAGCATTCTTCGTGCCAGATTCAAAGCGAGATCGAAACACCACGAAATACTTCAGGAATGAGCGAGTTTGGTGTCAGATTGTTGACGATCCAAACGTCCAAGCAAGCTGAAAAGCCTGACATAAATGCCGCAAATCCCGCCTTTGGCCGGCTTTGTTGCGTTTTTGCTCGTTGTTGACTGCATCGGTTGGCCATTAGGACATTAGCCAGACACCTAAGCGTTGCCTGCGGGGAATGCCTTTGTTGTTAATTTTTGGCTCCGCTACCTGTGGCGCAATGTTCACACTGGGCGTGATAGCATACGGTCATGATTGAGAGCTTTGTGGATCTCACCTACCGAGGGATCGAGCTGGCTAGACGAGTCAAATTGACTGCAGTTTCTGCCAGCCATGGCTACCTAGAAGTGGCGACACCGATGCCGGTTGGGACCGAGGTTGCGATCACCACTGACGAAAACGTGCGCTTCACCGCCTTGGTCAGTGAAATCCACGAACAAATTGCTGGCGCCACCCAAGCGCCCGGCATGCGCGTGGCCCCGTCGCTGCTTGAAGCAGATGCCCAATCTTGGTGGGCTGCGCGATCTGCGTCCGGCGGACCAAGCGCAGCTACTGCACCGGTGATCGTGGCCCCCGCACTGGCCGCACCTGTCATTACGTCGCCAGCCAGCATCGTGAACATGCAAGCGGCTGCGCCGGCGCCACGCCACTCGGCTGCAATACTTGCGCAAGTTGAGGCCGAAAGTATGACCGCTACCCACGATGTCGTCGACGACGGGCGCCGTACCGTCGCAATGGACGCGGTGGATCCTGCGCTACTCGAACAACTCCTCAACGGCACCCCGACCGCGCAAACCGACGGCGAACCCGAGGCCGACTCAGGGCCGGGTGCGAACGCGGGCGCGGCCAAAAAGAAGAACAAACGCAACAAAGGCCGCTAAGCGAGCCCCGTGCGAGGCCGCAAACCCATGATTTTACTTACTAAACATTTTTTACGTTTTTCCCGATAGTCGGGAATCTGCGACCGGTCACAGCGGTTTGCATACACATCAACGCCATGGCCCAGACCGAAAAACGCAAAGATTTTCAACAGCAGGCGATGCCGTTCTTGGACGCGATGTTCGGAACTGCCTACCGCCTTACGCGCAATCCGCGCGACGCCGAAGATCTAGTACAAGAATCGCTGCTGCGCGCGTATCGTTTTTGGGACACGTTTGAACGCGATTCCAATTGCAAAGCCTGGTTGTTGCGCATCGTGACCAACACGTTCATCAACGAGTATCAACGCAAGAAACGCAGTCGTGAGATTCTTGATTCCGCGACCGCCGAGCAAGCGGCCACCGATGGGGTGCTGATCCACGAGCAAGCGGAACGGTATCAAAGCCCCGAGCGCGCGTTGCTGGAACGCGGCGTTTCCGACGATGTGCAACGCGCGCTTGATGCCCTGCCAGAAGACTTTCGCGTGGCCGTCGTGTTGTGTGACATGCAAGGGTTGTCCTACAAGGAAATCGCAGACATCATGGAATGCCCGGTCGGAACTGTAATGAGCCGGTTGTTTCGCGGTCGAAAATTATTGGCGAGTGCACTGCGCGGATATGCCCAAGACCAGGGTTTCACAGCTACGGCCAACACCGTTGACCTCGACGCATATCGTTCAGCGCGCCGCAAAGGAGGCAACCAATGACGCTCGACAATACCGCCTTGCTTTGCCACAGCATCGATACGCTGGCAATGGCCTACCTGGATCACGAACTTGCACCGGAAGAGCAACGTGAACTTGAGTTGCATATGCACGCCTGCAAAGCCTGCGAAGCACATGTCGGCAGTGAACGCCTGCAACTACAAGGGTTGCGTAGCGCCCTCGCCGCACCGCCCGCTAGCGATCTATTTCGTGCCGCCATGGTGCGCAGCCTTGACGCGACCGATCAAGCAGCGCAACGCCACGCCCGTAGTGCGAGCTGGCAACGATGGATGCTGCCTGGTGCCGCGATGGCCGTTGCCGCCGCCGCGCTGCTGTTCTTCTTTGCCAATCGCCCAGTTGAACAAGATACCGCACTGGCACAAGATGCGGTTCGGCAGCAATTGCGCCCAGCGCCCCTTGAAGTGAGTGGGCCGGCCACCACGCCTTGGCTACGCGAACACTTTGAATCATCGGTAGCGCCACCGAGTTTTGCTCGCGCAACGTTGATCGGCGCACGCTTAACGTCAGTTGCAGGTCGTGATGCCGCGCAATTGTTCTACGAGGTACGCGGTGAAGGCACGGCCCGGTTCCAATTAACCGCGTTTGTTGTTCAGGGCGTTACGGGTACCGATTTACCGCCTGGCCAAGACGTTAAAGCCAACCGCCACCTGCTGCGGGTTTCAGTCGCCGCTGGCTACCCCTCGGTTTCCTTCGTCGAAGGTGGGGCAGCCTATATTTTCGTAGCTCGGGACCTGTCGCTCGATGCCTTGCTCGACGTCGTTACGGCCGCAGATTTGGTGCGCCGGGCACCAGCGGGCGAGTAGCCGCCGTCGCCCGCCTGCCGCCACGTTAAATTAGCCACCGAAATACGGTAGCAGCGCAGGCGAAGTACCCAGGGCTGGCGTTACAATGCGAGTCTCACGGGGGACCATGACGCGCCGAGTACTATTGATCGATTCAGATGTAATGTTCGAGCATGCGCTGCGTCAGCAGTTAGCACCGTTTCGCATCGACGTGGATGTCGCCGAAGAAGATTCGGATCCATTGGGAACTGTAACGGAGCAGCCTGCGCTAATCATTATTGCCGTCGACGAACCGCAGAAATCCGGTTACGCGCTGTGCAACAAAGCCAAGCGCGGCGCGCTCGCCAACGTGCCGGTGCTGCTCGTGACCTCCACCGTATCGCCGGACGGTTTTGCCAATCACGCCAAGCTCAAAGCGCATGCCGATGCTTATCTCGACAAACGCGAAATGAGCGTAGATGAATTACTTGGCAAGATCGACAACTTGATCGAGCTCGGGGAGGCATCCGAATTTAGTGATTTCAGCCTCGACGAAGTGATCGACGATGCGCCGATTCCCGTCGAAATCGATGACGGCTTTGGCGGCGACGATGTTCTGCCGATTGTCACAGACGAAGATGATTTTGTCGAAGTTGGCACCCAGATGTCGTCGGCGCCGGCCGACGCATTGCTGGACAAAGAAACCGACGACGCGTTTGATGCACTCACCAGTGGGTTCGGCGACCATGCAGAGCTACTCGCCCAACTTAAATCAGGGCCGATCACGCCCAGTGAAACCCCGATGCGCAGCGAGGCGGCGATCGACCACCCGTTCGAGGCGGCCGTTGCCCCGGTCGCAGACGCAGACGCAGCCATTCGACAATCCGAAGTTGCGGGCGCAGCGGCAACACCTCAGCTCATCTTCGATTCAGCTGATCTACTTGCTTCTGCCGCGGATCGTGCGAACGATGAGCCGTTGGCAGTGTTCGATGACGCCGTCGCCGATGAAGTCCTGCGCGACAACGCGGCCATCGACGACGCGATAGCTGACGACGTCATCGGCGACGACGTCATCGGCGACGACGTCATCGGCGACGACGTCATCGGCGACGACGTCATCGGCGACGACATAATGGGCGACGACGTAATCGGCGACGACATAATGGGCGACGACGCCATGGCAGTTGCACCCCTGATTGGCGAAAGTGAGCTGGATGCCGCCGCTGACTTGGCCATAACGTCATTGGATCTTGAAGAAAATGTGGTCGCCGCCCCACCGAGCGAGGCCGCCGAACCACTGGAGCAATTGCCCCCGTCACGCCATGCAGCGCGGCGGCACTCTACTTCAGCGCCGGTAGCGCAACATCCAGACACCCAGCCGCCATCTATTTCTATTATGGTGCCGCGATCAACGACCAGCCCGCCGTTTGGCCCACGTCAGCTAGTGACAACGCCGAAAACAACACGCATCGGCACGCCGTCGTCGGCCATGATGCCGCCTCCGGCGTCGCGGCCACCGTCGACCATCGTGCCCACTACCTCGGCGCGGGCGGCAACGCCACTCGAAGCACCAGCGATGCTAACCGAACTGCCACCGCGACCGAAGCACCCAACCGGCGCACGCTCCTTCGTCAACACGCCGACCGTCATCGACGCCCTCGATAATCGCGAGCCGCGTCCAACAACAGGCGTCGGGCTCGATCTTGGGCTCGACGAAATCGCAGCAGACGCCAACCGGGAACAGTCGCACGTTGCCGATCGTCGTTCGCTCAAGCGCAGCCACGATCTAGAAATGCGAATTAAGCAGCTTGAAGCCGAGGTGCAACGCGCCGGCTCGCAACGCGAACAAGACGCGAACACCGTCCAGGAATTGGTTCGCGTGCGCCAAGATGTTGCCGCCAAAGATCTCGAAATTGTCAGTTTGCGTGAACGCATGCTGGTAGTCGAACACGCCAAAGCAGCGGCCGAGTCTAAAAATGGCCAACTTGAACAGCGTTTGTTCGAACTGATGGAAAACGACAACGCCAGCAATCAGACCGAACTTCGAGTTATCGAACTTGAACAAGCTATAGCCAGCAGCGCCGCACAACTTGCACAACTGCATGCCCAGCAAGTGGCCGCCGGCAACGCGAGCTCGGCGCAAGTCCAGCAAATGCTGGACGACCACGAGGTAGCGATAACCCATGCGCGAACAAAATTGGCGGCGGCACAAACTGAAGCGGAACAAAACGCGTTTGCCGCGGCCGCCGCTACCACCGCGCTGGCGCACGCCAAGGACGAAATTTCGCAACTGATCGCCGCTGCAGCAGCGACGCAACACGACTATGAGCAGTTGGCGGTCGCCCTTGCGGCCGCGCAACAGGCCGCGCAACAGGCCGCGCAACAGGCCGCGCAACAGGCCGCGCTGGCCGCCGACCTGGCCGCGACCCAAACTGCTGCCGCAGCGCACCAAGATACCGTCGTCGCAGCGTTACAAAGCGCCCACGCGGTCGCACTTGAAAATTTGCAACGCGACCATCAAAGCGAGCTGGCGCGGGTTGTGCAACAAAAACTGGCCGAGCAACAAGCGACCTACGATGCAGCGGCGCTCGAACTACAGCGCCAGCTGGATGACCTTGGGAGTCACTACGAAGCCGCACAGCGCGCGATTGCGGTGCATGTCGCCGACCAAGCCGATATCAAACAAATCCACAGCCAAGAACTTTCCAAAGTTCAAAGCCTCTTAACTCAGCACGACACCGCGAACCAAGACTTGCGCGAACAGGTGGCGCAAACCGAGCAACAGCTCGAACAAGCAACCAATACCGCCGATGCCCTGCGCCGCGACATGGTAAGCAAAATAGCCGAGCTCCAACAAGCCCAGCAAGTAACCGCGGCAGCTGCAGCGAGTGCCCACGCGGCCGCGATCAATCGAGCCCTCGCCGAAGCCGCTACAGCACATCAAGCCGACCAGGAACGTGCGTTGGCCGACGCTGCGCGCCAACACGCGAGTGCCTTGGCGGAAGCGGTCGCGCAAGCTGCAAGTGCGCATCAAGCCGACCAGGAACGTGCGTTGGCCGACGCTGCGCGCCAACACGCGAGTGCCTTGGCGGAATCGGTCGCGCAAGCTGCAAGTGCACATCAAGCCGACCAGGAACGTGCGTTGGCCGACGCTGCTGCAGCACATCAAGCCGACCAGGAACGCGCGTTGGCCGACGCTGCGCGCCAACACGCGAGTGCCTTGGCGGAAGCGGTCGCGCAA